>JAAYHO010000369.1 GCA_012735335.1 Gammaproteobacteria bacterium | reverse complement strand
ATCAATCTGCGCTGATTCTGTTCTGCGGCAGCGGCAATAGCGGCAAGGGCTCTTGCCGCTATTGCCGCTTTTCTTTTTGTTGTTTTAGCAAGTCATTGATTCCACTGCTGTATTTCGTGTCTTGGCAAGTTGGCATGAACTCTGCTTGATTATGAGTAACCTTATTCATAGCGGCATTTTCCCGTCAGTGATCGGATGCCGAAGCGGAGCAGCAACATGGACAAGTCCCTTTTCATCTCCATGAGCGGAGCCAGTCAGAACATGCTGGCCCAGCGTGCCCATGCCAATAACCTGGCCAACGTAACCACTACCGGCTTTCGCCGGGATTTTGAACAGGCCCGTTCCATGCCCGTATTTGGTGACAGTTTTCCGACGCGCGTCTACGCGATGACCGAACGCCCCGGCACTGACCTGTCTTCCGGATCGCTGCTGGAAACCGGTCGTGATCTGGATGTGGCGATCAATGGCGAGGGCTGGATTGCCGTGCAGGCACCCGATGGCACCGAGGCCTATACCCGTGCCGGCAGCCTGCAGATCGATGTGTTCGGCATTCTGCGTACCAGCAGCGGCCTGCCGGTGCTGGGTAATGCCGGGCCGATTGCCCTGCCGCCAGCGGACAAGGTGGAGATCGGTACCGATGGCACCATCAGCTTCCGCGCCCAGGGCGAGGCCCCGGCGGTGTTGGCCGAGGTGGATCGTATCAAGCTGGTCCGCCCCGAGCAGACCATGCTCAAGGGCACCGATGGCCTGATGCGCACCCAGGATGGGCTGGAGCAGCCCGCTGATGGCGCAGTCACCCTGGTTACCGGATTTCTCGAGGGCAGCAACGTCAACGCGGTGGAAGAGATGACCGCGATGCTGTCGCTGGCCCGTCAGTTCGAGCTGCACGTCAAGATGATGCGCACCGCCGAAGAGAACGCCCAGACCACCAACAAGCTTCTGCAGATCAGTTAAGCGGATTTCACCAGGCCCTCACAACTGAGCGGCGAGGAGACAGCACATGCACGCAGCACTTTGGGTAAGCAAGACCGGGTTGTCCGCCCAGGACACCATGCTCACCACCATTTCCAACAACCTGGCCAACGTCTCGACCACCGGTTTCAAGCGTGATCGTCCGGAGTTCGCCGATCTGCTGTACCAGATCAAGCGTCAGCCCGGGGCCCAGAGTACTCAGGACACCCAGTTGCCTTCGGGTCTTCAGCTGGGTACCGGGGTGCGTGTGGAAGGTACCCAGAAGATCTTTACTGCCGGTACCTTGCAGACCACCGAGCAGCCGCTGGATATGGCCATCAATGGCCGCGGATTCTTCCAGATCCTGATGCCCGACGGCAATATCGGCTACACCCGTGACGGCAGCTTCCATCTGGACTCGGATGGACGCATCGTCACCTCCAACGGCTATCCGCTGGAGCCGGGTATCGATCTGCCCCAGGACGTGCAGACCTTTACCGTAGGCGAGGACGGCACCGTCTCCATCTCGGTGTTCGGTGATGCCGGTATCCAGGAGCTGGGCGTGATCCAGACCGCCGACTTCATCAACCCGGCGGGCCTGCAGGCCATCGGCAGCAACCTGTTCCTGGAAACCGCCTCCAGTGGCGCACCCCAGGTCGGTAACCCCGGTGAGAACGGACTCGGCACCGTGCTGCAGAACACCCTGGAAAACTCCAACGTCAGTGTGGTCGAGGAGCTGGTGAACATGATCACCACCCAGCGCGCCTATGAAATGAACTCCAAGGTCATTTCCACCGCCGACCAGATGCTGCAATACATCAGCCAGAACCTGTAATCGACCGGTTCGGGGAGTAATGAGATGAAAGCCCTGCGTGCCACCCTGTTGCTTGTTTTTCTGGCCAGCCTGGCGGCCTGTGTGCAGACCCCGCCGAAGCCGAATGATCCGGCTTATGCGCCGGTCATGCCGCGCACGCCGATACCCCAGGAGCTGAACAACGGTGCCATCTATCAGGCAGGTTTCGAGATGAACCTGTATGAGGATCGCAAGGCCCATCGGGTGGGGGATGTCATCACCGTCATGCTGACTGAGCGCATGGCCGCGCAGAAGAAGGCGGAAAACGAGATCAGCAAGAGCAGCAGCGCCAGTATCGCCAACCCCATGCTGTTCGGTCGCAGCGGTATCGCCGGGATCAATACCGGCGTCGAGCTGGGCGGCGGCAGTGATTTCAACGGCGAGGCCGACGCCAACCAGAGCAACAGCCTGACCGGCTCCATCACCGTGACCGTGGCCGATGTACTGCCCAATGGTCTGCTGGCGGTGCGTGGGGAGAAGTGGATCACCCTGAACAATGGCGATGAGCTGATCCGCCTGTCCGGGCTGGTGCGTCCGGATGACGTCGGGGCCGACAACTCGGTGCCCTCGACCCGAATCGCCGATGCGCGCATCACCTATTCCGGCACCGGTGCCTTCGCCAATGCCAGCAAGCCAGGCTGGCTGAGCCAGTTCTTCATGAGCCCGGTGTGGCCGTTCTGAGGAGAGAACCATGCGTACACTGCTGATATGTCTGTGTCTGGCACTGGTTGCACCCCTTGCCCAGGCCGAGCGCCTGAAGGATATCGCCAGTATTGCCGGTATCCGCAGCAACCAGCTGATCGGCTACGGTCTGGTAGTGGGGCTGGATGGTTCCGGTGACCAGACCACCCAGACACCTTTTACCGTACAGACCTTCAATAACATGCTGACCGAGTTCGGCATCAGGGTGCCGCCGGGCACCCGGATCCAGATGAAGAACGTCGCTGCGGTGGCCATTCACGCTGATCTGCCGCCCTTTTCCAGCCCCGGCCAGACCATCGATATCACCGTATCCTCGATCGGCAACGCCAAGAGCCTGCGCGGCGGCAGTCTGCTGATGACCCCGCTCAAGGGGCTCGACGGACAGGTCTATGCCATCGCCCAGGGCAACCTGGTGGTGGGTGGCTTCGGCGCCGAGGGTGCCGATGGCTCACGGATTACCGTCAACGTACCCAGTGTCGGTCGTATTCCCAACGGGGCCACCGTCGAGCGTGCGGTGGCCAACCCCTTTGCCAGTGGCGATCACCTGGTGTTCAACCTCAACCGCCCGGATTTCACCACCGCCAAACGAGTCGTTGACCAGATCAACAACACCTTCGGCCCGGATGTGGCCCAGGCAATGAATGCCGGATCCATCCGCGTGCGCGCACCGCTGGACCCCAACCAGCGGGTGGACTACCTGTCGATGGTCGAGAACCTGCAGGTAGAGCAGGGCAACGCCTCGGCCAAGGTGGTGATCAACTCGCGTACCGGCACCATAGTCATCGGTCAGGATGTGCGCGTGCAGCCAGCGGCGGTCACCCACGGCGGCTTGACCGTGACCATCAGCGAGAACTATCAGGTCAGCCAGCCGGAGCCCTTCAGCGGCGGTCAGACAACGATCACCCCCAGCTCGCAGATCAGTATCGAGGAAGGCGACAGCCGTATGTTCGTGTTCAATCCGGGCGTGTCGCTGGATGAAATCGTCCGTGCGGTCAATCAGGTAGGTGCTGCCCCCGGCGACCTGATGGCCATCCTCGAAGCCCTGAAACAGGCCGGTGCGCTGAACGCCGACCTGGTTGTCATCTGAGGAACGATGCCATGAACAGCCCCGGTCTCAGCTATACCGATCTCAATGCCATGGCGCAGCTGAAAAGCGGCAGCAAGGCTGACAGCCCGGAAAACCTGCAGCGGGTTGCCCAGCAGTTCGAGTCGCTGTTCCTCAACGTCATGCTCAAGAGCATGCGCGATGCCAACCAGGCCTTTGCCGAGGGTAATCCGCTGAATACCCCGCAGACCCGCTTCTATCAGGATATGTACGACAACCAGATGGCCGTGCACCTGGCGGAAAGCCAGGGCATGGGGCTGGCCGATGTCATGCTGCGCCAACTGGCACCGCAGCAGGCCGGCCCGGCGGTGGTAGCTGCACCGGCCACCGCCGGAGCCGAGAGTGACACCGGGCGGGCGGATCATTCCGCACTGCTGGCACGTCGGCGCCTGGCTATCAGCCTGGGCCGGGGCGAGGTGACCCTGGGCCAGCCGACGGCCACTGACCTGCAGGCCGAGCGCGGCACCCGCGCCGCTGTCAGCGCACAGAACGCGCCGACGGCATCTGTCGCCGCAACTGAACCTTCTGCCAACTGGCAGCCGATGCGTGGCCTGCGGGCTGCCGAGCGCAGTGCTGCCAGCAGTGTCGCCGCGACCCAGACGCGCTTTGACAGCCCCGAGGAGTTTGCCGCCGCCATGCTGCCCATGGCCGAGAAAGCCGCCGCTCGTCTGGGCGTGGACCCACACTATCTGGTCGCTCAGGCGGCACTGGAAACCGGCTGGGGCAAATCGATTATTCGCAATGGCGATGGCAGCAGCAGTCATAACCTGTTCGGTATCAAGACCCATGGCCAGTGGCAGGGTGATTCGGCCAATGTGCTGACCAGCGAGTACCGCAACGGTGTACGTCAGCAGGAGCGGGCCAGCTTCCGCAGCTACGACTCCTTCGAGCAGAGCTTCAATGATTATGTGGACTTTCTGCACCGCAATGGCCGTTACGCCCAGGCGCTGAAGCGTACCGACAGCGGTGACACTTTCTTCCGCGAGCTGCAGGCCGCCGGGTACGCCACTGATCCGCGCTACGCCAGCAAGGTATCGCAGATCGCCCGCAAGCTGATTGGTGACAACACCACCGCCGCTGTCAGCCCGGCCACCAACCAGGATAGGGTGTAAGCCATGGCAGACCTGTTCAATATCGGCCTCAGCGGACTGCGTGCCGCCCAGACCAACCTGTCGGTCACCGGGCAGAACATCACCAACGTCAACACCCCGGGCTACAGCCGCCAGACCGCCATCCAGACCACCATCCCGGCCAGCTTTACCGGTGCCGGGTATATGGGCAATGGCACCAAGGTGGTGGATATCCAGCGTATCTACAACCAGTTCCTGACCAATCAGGTGCGGGCCACCACTTCGGCGACGGCGGCCAATCAGGCCTATAACGTGCAGATCGAGGAGTTGAACAACACCCTGTCGAGCACGGCGTCGGGTATCACCAGCGGCATGAAGAACTATTTCAATGCGCTGCAGACTGCGATCGAGGACCCGGCCAGCCTGCCTGCCCGTCAGCTGTTTCTGTCCGAGGCCCAGGGACTGGCCGGACGCTTCAACTCGGTACAGGATCAGTTGTCTGCGCAGAACCGCTTCATCAATGAGGAGCTGACCACGGTAGCGCTGCAGGTGACTCGCCTGGCCAGTTCGGTAGCCGGTTACAACGACGCGATTGCCAAGGCGGTAGCCAATGGTGCTACTCCCAACGACCTGCTGGATGCGCGGGATGAGGCAATCCGCGAGTTGAGCAGCTATGTCGGTGTCAATGTGGTGGCTCAGGATGATCACAGCGTCAACCTGTTCATTGGCTCCGGTCAGCCACTGGTGATCGGCAAGGACGCGTCTGTCCTGCAGACGGCACCGGGTCTGGCTGATCCGTCGCGGCTCGAGTTGCAGGTGGTCAGCGGCCATACCTCTCAGGATGTGACCAACCTGCTGAATGGTGGCGAGCTGGGTGGTCTGCTGAGCTATCGCCGGGACGTGCTGGATATGGCACAGAACGCCTTGGGACGCATGTCCCTGGCGCTGGCCAGCGAGTTCAATCAGCAGCTGGGCAGGGGGCTTGATCTCAATGGCCAGGTTGGCACCCCGCTGTTCAATGACATCAACAGCCAGGAACTGGTCGATCTGCGCAGCCGTGGGCGTGATGGTAACCAGTCGACCGACCTGTTGACGGTGCATATCGATGATACCAGTCAGCTGCAGACCTCGGATTATGAGCTGACCTTTACCACTGATAGCGAATTCAGGGTGCGTCGGGTCAGTGATGGTCAGTTGCTGGGGCCCTTCGATCTGAATGAGACAGACGAGAGTGCGGCCGGCTACCCCATCTTCGATGGGCTGGATCTGAGCCCGAGCGCCGGTAGCTACTCAGAGGGTGATCGCTATCTGCTGACCCCGACCCGGCATGCCGCCGGCAGCCTGTCGGTGGTGATGACAGATCCCCGCCAGTTGGCCTTTGCCGCACCTGTCGCGGCGGATGCCGATCTGCAGAACCGGGGCACCGGCAGTGTGACCCAGCCGGTATTGACGGACGGGCCGGAAGAGTTGGACCTGGCCAAGCTCAAGACGCTGGGAGTCACCTTCACCTTCGACGGTGGGGTGTTGTCGGTCCAGAGCAGCGAAGACCCCTCGCTGGCAGTTGAAATATTGAATCCACCTGATCCTGATAACCCAGAGCCATGGACTCTGGAGCCAGGCAAGACCGCCGAGCTGCAGTGGAAGATAGATGGGTACAGCTTCAGCATGACCATTTCCGGGCGTCCGCTGGATGGGGACAGCTTTACCGTCAGCTTCAATGAAGGGGGCGTGGCGGATAACCGCAATGCCCTGCTGATGTCCGAGCTGCAGAGCCGCCAGGTACTGGGACAGGCTGATGGCGCGCGCGGTTTCTCGTTGCTGGACGGTTATGGTGACCTGGTTCAGCAGGTGGCGACCCGTACCGCCCAGTCCCGCACGGAAACCGAGGCCAATCAGGCCATGCTGGCGCAGGCGACCAATCAGCGTAACTCGGTTTCGGCGGTGAACCTGGATGAAGAGGCGGCCAACCTGATCCAGTTCGAACAGTACTACAACGCCTCAGCGCAGATCATTCAAGTTGCGCGCACGGTGTTCGATACATTGATCAACGCCGTACGCTGAGGGGGAAAACAGACATGCGTATTTCTACCATTCAGGCATTCAACACCGGTGTGCGCGGCATCCAGGATAACTACTCGGCGGCGATCCGCACCCAGGAGCAGATCAGCTCCGGCAAGCGCCTGCTGAGCCCGGCGGACGACCCGGTGGCCTCGGTACGCCTGCTGCAACTGGATCAGCAAGCCAGCAAGCTGAGCCAGTACAAGGACAACCTCACCGCTGCCACCAACAGCCTGACCCAGCAGGAGGCGGTGCTCAACTCGGTGAACAACCTGCTGCAGCGGGTACGGGAAATTGCCCTGAGAGCCGGAAATCCGGCGTTGGATCAGGGTGGCCGCCAGGCGCTGGCTCAGGAGCTGACCGAGCGTGAGGATGAACTCTACGGCCTGCTCAACAGCCAGAACGCCCGGGGTGAGTATCTGTTCGGCGGCTTTCGCAGCGACAACCAGCCCTTCGTGCGCCAGCCCGACGGCAGCTATACCTATGAAGGCGACGAGGGGCAGCGCTCGATCCAGATCGGCAGCTCGAAGATGGTCGCCATCAACGACAACGGCAAGGAGCTGTTTGTCGATATCGGCAACGTCAATCGGGTGACTACCGCAGCGGCAGACAGCAATACCAGTAACGCACGAATTTCCCTTGGCGTGGTAGAAGACAAGGGACGTTATGACAGTGAGTTCTATCCCAATGGCCCTTTCACTATTCGCATCACTGACGACGGTGCAGGCGAGGTGGCTGGTTATGCAATCCTTGATGACGCTGGCGCCCCGGTGCTGGATGCTGGCGGCCAGCCGGTGACCGGTGAGCTCCAGGCCAACGCCAATGGCAGTTATGAGATCCGCTATGCTGGAGTGGTTGTGACGCTGGATGGGGACCTGGCCCCGACTGATGAGTTTACCCTCAGTGTGGGTACGAAAGAGCAGACCGAAAAACGCAGCGTACTGGATACCATCCGCGAGTTGCGCACCACTCTGGAAACCACCGACGACAGCACTGAAGGCAAGCTGCAGCGGCGCGATGTGCTGGCCATCAGTCTGCAGAATATCGACAACGCGATAGGACAGGTGGATAGCGTGCGCACCAGTCTCGGTGCCCGGCTCAACGTGATTGCCTCGACCCAGCTGGAAAATGAAGAGGCGACCCTGATCAATACCAAGGTGCAGTCGGGTCTGGAAGATCTGGACTATGCTGAGGCACTGAGCCGCCTGAGCATGCAGAGTATCGTGTTGCAGGCGGCGCAGCAGAGCTTCGTCAAGACCAGCGGCCTCAACCTGTTCAACTTCCTGCGCTGAACATCGTCGGTCCCGAAGCTGTAGACTATCCTCCCGGTATCAGCACTCCCCGCAGGGGGAGAGCTTCCCTCTTTCCAAATATTATATTATTCTAATTTAGAAAATCATCAAGTGGGTGGTATGGCAACGAGCGATGACTTCAGTTTCTTTCAGGAGGGCGCAGCCCAGGCTGCGGCCCTGCTGAAAACCGTAGGCAACGAGCACCGGCTGCTGGTGCTGTGTCTGTTGATCGGTCACGGGGAAATGACCGTCGGTGAGCTGCTGGGGCAGGTCAAGCTGAGCCAGTCGGCACTGTCCCAGCATCTGGCCAAGATGCGGGACGAAGGTCTGGTGACCTACCGACGGGAGGCCCAGACCCTGCATTACCGGATCGCCGATCCCAATGTGAAAAAACTGATCGCCACGCTCAAGGCCATATTCTGCCCCTGAACCCAAGCGGAAGGAGCAGGTATGTCACTTAAATCCATTTCCCCACAGGCGGCCAGGCAGCTATTGGAAGAGGGCGCGGTACTGGTCGATATTCGTGCGGCGGACGAATACGCCAGAGAACATATAGCCCAGGCGATACATCGGCCGGTGGACAGCATCAGCGGCCCACAGGACTTCTCCGGTGCCCGGGCGGTGATCTACCACTGCCGGGCCGGTCAGCGCACCCGCATGAACGCCCGGCAACTGGCCAGCTGTGTCAGCTGCGAAGCCTATATGCTGGAGGGTGGGCTGGATGGCTGGAAGGCCGCAGGCCTGGAGGTGGAGAAGGTGCCCGGCCAGCCGCTGGAATTGCAGCGTCAGGTGATGATTGCTGCAGGCAGTCTGGTGCTGCTCGGTGTGGTGCTGGGTTATGCGCTGACGCCCTGGTTGTTTCTGCTGTCGGGCTTGGTCGGTGCCGGGCTGATCTTTGCCGGGGTATCCGGCTTCTGCGGCATGGCCCGGCTGCTGCAACTGATGCCCTGGAACCGTCAGACCGGCTGAGCATTGTCGGCCAGCCGCTCAAGGATCGGGCAGTCCGGTCGCTCATCCCCCAGGCAGCAGCTGGCCAGTTCCGACAGGCTGTCATGCATGGCCTGCAACCCGGCAATCTTCTCCTCCAGCTCCAGCAGATGCTGGCGTGCCAACTGCTTGACCACCGCACTGCTGCGCTCCCGGTCCTGCCACAGGGCCAGCAGCTGGCCGATCTGCTCGATGGAAAAGCCCAGGCTGCGGGCGCGCTGTATGAAGCGCAGGGT
>JAAYHO010000368.1 GCA_012735335.1 Gammaproteobacteria bacterium | reverse complement strand
TGGCACGCATGAAGCCGTCCAGGTTGAACGGGTGAGCATAGCCCTGGGGGCGGCGGATATAGGACAGCAGCACCGGGGTCAGGAAGACCGCCGAGACGGTAATGCTCATGACCCAGATCGCACCGACGATAGCCACCTTGTGCAGCAATGGGATCGGCGTCAGGATCACGCAGAGAATGGCACCGGCATCGGCGTACAGACCCAGCATGCTCGGGCGGAACAGTTCGCGCATGGTCTGCTCGGCCAGTTTGCGGGTATCCGGCTCACCGCCTTCCAGAACCAGGTCGTCAAAGCGGGTAATCATCTGCACCGAGTGAGAGAAGGCTCTGGCAGTGATGATGAAGGCCACCACTATCACCAGCGGGTCGAAGTTGTAGCCCAGCAAGGTGCCGATACCCAGCGCCCAGATGGCCGCGACCACCCCCGCAATCAGCGGCAGTATGGTGCCCCGCCAGGTACGGGCGAACACGAACAGCAGCACCAGCATGGCCGCCAGCGACAGGATGGCGATGGCTACTGTCTCGTCCAGGTAGTGTGACACCCAGCCATACAGGATGGGCTCACCCACGAGATGCAGGGTCACCTGATCAGCAACCGGTGAGGCATCCAGCAAGTCCCGGATCTGCGGGAAGATAGTCCCGTAGTCCACCAGGTGATCATAGAAATCCACCTGAATCAGCGCCGAACTCAGGTCACGGTCGACGAACAGCCCGTAGACCAACGGGTTGTTCAGCACCGCTTGGCGCAATTCGCGCATCTCCTCAGCATTGCTGGGCAGATCGGGCCACATCAGCGGCCGGGTTTCAATACCTTCACTGGAGGCGTTGACACGCTTGAGTTTCTTCGACGCCAGCGAGGTAATCTGCATGGGGTTGACCCCTTGCACCTGCTGCAGGCCAACGGTAATCCGCTGGATCTCGCCGAGAATCTCCTGACGGAAGATATCTCCTTCCTGCGCCTTCACCAGAATGGTGACCCGGTTGCTGGCGGCGAAACTGTCCTGATACTTCTGATGCACCTTAACGTAGGGATGATCGTGGGGAATCATGTCATTGAAGCGGGTGCGGATATCCAGCCCACTCAACACCAAAGTGAAGCCCAGAGTGATAAGCCCTACCACCACCAACACAGCGACACGGTGACGGATGGCCCACGCGCTCAGACGCGCAGTACGAGTTGAAAGGTAATGCATGATTATTGTTCTCCGGGCCAGATTTGCATTTCATCGCCATGCAGCAAGCCCAGTTGCTGCCCGATAATCACCACACCATTCCTGGTTGCCAGCAGGCGGTTGTGGTAACTCAGATCAAGCCCTTCCGGTGCCCAGGCATCCCATTTGCGTTGTGGGTCCTTGCTTCTGAACAACACCCCGCGTGCCCCGGTGGTCACCCACAGGCCGTTGTGCTCAACCACATCAAACAGGTGCTCGCTGGTGAATGCCGGTATCTGCCGCCACTGGTCACCACCATCCAGGGAAATGAACGCCTGGCCACGGTTACCCACCGCGATACCGGTATTGCCGCGGAAATGCACCGCGCGCAGACTCTCGCTGCCCAGCTCCTGCACGCTCCAGGTCTGACCATGATCACGGCTGCGCAGCAGCCGCCCGAATTCTGCGGCGATCCACAGGTCATCACCGGCACCAGCACTGATGGAGTTGAGGTTGATGTCTTCTCCCAACCCCAGCTCCTGCCAGGTGGAAGCGTCCTCGGAGCCACGGAACAGAGCCCCCATCTCACCGACTATCCAGAACTCACCATCGAGGAACTTGACGCTCTGCAGCTTGCCGGCCAGATCCGAGACCTCCAGTTGCCGGTGCACCCAGGGGCTCTCCAGATCGCGGGTCCAGACCTGCCCCTCGTTACCCACCACCACTTTCTGCCCGGAGGGAGAGA
>JAAYHO010000367.1 GCA_012735335.1 Gammaproteobacteria bacterium | reverse complement strand
GTTCCGCGCGCAGATCGCCGAAGTGGAAATGTCGCTGATGGCTGCCGAGGTGAGCACCCTGCGTATCGTCGCCGCCGCCTCCGAAGGTGGTGTACCCGGCGCGGAAAGCTCAATCCTCAAGGTACAGGGCACCGAGATCCGCCAGGCCATCACCCACCTGACGCGCAAGGCCCTGGGACCGTATGCCCTGCCCTTCCTGCCGGAAGAGCTGGAGCTGGACTATGACGGCGAGTTCCTCGTCGACGACTATGCCGCCGCACCGGCGTCGACCTACTTCAACATGCGCAAACTGTCGATCTTCGGCGGATCCAACGAGATCCAGAAGAATATCGTCTCGAAAATGATCCTCGAACTCTAAGGAGCGCCGACCATGGACTTCAAATTGACTGAAGAGCAGCAGATGCTCCAGGACACCGCGGCCCGCCTGGTTCGCGACGTTTACACCTTCGAAAAGCGCCTTGAGTTCAGCGACAGCGACGCCGGCTTCAGCACCGAATTCTGGCAGCAACTGGGCGAGCTGGGCCTGACCGCCATCCCCTTCTCCGAGGAGCTGGGTGGTTTTGGCGGCGGCGGCGTGGAAACCATGCTGATCATGGAGCAACTGGGTGCGGGCATCTGCCTGGAGCCCTACATGGAATCCGTGGTTCTGGCCGGTGGCCTGATCGGCCAGCTGGGCAATGACCAGCAGAAGGAAGAGCTGCTGGGCGCCATCGCCAGCGGCGAGCTGCAAGCTGCGGTCGCGCTGGACGAGCCGAGCAGCCACTACAACCTGTTCGACGTGCAGACCACTGCCAAGCAGTCCGGCGCCAACTGGTCGCTGAGCGGTCGCAAGGCCGTGGTCATCGGTGGTCATACCGCTGGCAAGATCCTGGTTTCCGCCCGCACTGCTGGTGACGTGCGCGATCAGCAGGGCATCAGCCTGTTCATCGTCGATCCGAGCAGCGCTGGCGTAACCCGCCGGGTGTACTCCACCGTCGATGGCCGCAAGGGTTGCGAGCTGTTCCTCGATAACGCCCAGGGCGAGCTGCTGGGCAATGCCGGTGACGCCTACGACGCCATCCGCTACCAGAGCGGCCGCGCCATTGCCGCCCTGTGCGGTGAAGCGGTAGGTGCCATGCGCGTCGCCTGCGACCTGACCCTGGACTACCTGAAGACCCGCAAGCAGTTCGGCGTGCCGATCGGCAAGTTCCAGGTACTGCAGCACCGCATGGTCGACATGATCAGCGAACTGGAACGCGCCACCTCCATGGCCATCCTCGCCGCCTGCCTGGCTGACGACGCCGACAGCGCCGAGCGCAGCGCCAAGCTGTCCGCCGCCAAGTTCATCGTCAACCGCGCCGCACGCTACGTGGCCGAGCAGTGCATCCAGCTGCATGGCGGTATTGCCATGACCTGGGAGTACAACGGTGCCCACTACGCCAAGCGTCTGGTCATGATCAGCCACCAGTTCGGTGACGACGATCATCACCTGGAAGCCTACTCCAACCAGTTGGTTGTTGCCTGAGGCTGACACCCCGGTCGGGAAAACAGGCGTTTTCCCTGTTTTCCCGACCAATTCATCGAAAATTGAGTGTCCAGGTACTACCGGTCACTAAAAGTGACCGGTATGCTAAGGCCCCTTTTAAATGTCATGCGCCCCTGGTGGCGTTTCACAGACTTGCGGAGGACTAACGTCCATGAAAATCCTCGTCGCCGTAAAGCGCGTGGTTGACTACAACGTCAAGGTTCGCGTCAAGGCGGACAACAGCGGTGTCGACCTCGCCAACGTCAAGATGTCC
>JAAYHO010000366.1 GCA_012735335.1 Gammaproteobacteria bacterium | reverse complement strand
GCATCGGCCTGCCGAGCGATCCAGCCAGTCTGATCCTGCCCCAGTCCGCAGGTGTGCCGGCCTTGGGTGTGGAGGCGCTGCCGGAGTCGGCCACCATCTGTTCCTGTCATAACGTCAGCAAGGGTGCGGTCTGCTGTCAGGTGGAAGCGGGCATCACCGATCTGAGCGAGCTGAAAGGTATTACCCGCGCCGGTACCGGCTGCGGTGGCTGCAGCGCCCTGCTCAAGCAGGTGTTCGAGCATGAGCTGAGTGCGCGCGGGGTGGAGGTCGATCGCAGTCTGTGCGAGCACTTTGCCCATACCCGCCAGGAGCTGTACGCGCTGGTCCGGGTGTCGGGCATTACCCGGTTCGATGAGTTGCTGCAGCGCCATGGCCGGGGCGAGCTGGGCTGTGATATCTGCAAACCGGTGGTGGCCTCGATCCTCGCCTCCTGCTGGAACGAGCCGGTGATGGAGCCCTCTCTGGTGCCGCTGCAGGACACCAACGATACCTTCATGGCCAATATGCAGAAGAACGGTACCTACTCGGTGGTGCCGCGCATTGCGGGCGGCGAGATCACCCCGGACAAGCTGATCGTGCTGGGCGAGGTGGCGCGCCGCTATGACCTGTATACCAAGATCACCGGCGGCCAGCGCATCGACCTGTTCGGGGCCCAGCTGCACCAGTTACCAGATATCTGGGCCGAGCTGATTGCCGCCGGGTTCGAGACCGGGCACGCCTACGGCAAGTCGCTGCGTACGGTGAAATCCTGTGTCGGCAGCAGCTGGTGCCGTTACGGCGTACAGGACAGTGTCAGCATGGCGCTGCTGCTGGAGAACCGCTACAAGGGTCTGCGCGCGCCGCACAAGATCAAGTTCGGCGTATCCGGCTGCACCCGTGAATGCGCCGAAGCGCAGAGCAAGGATGTCGGCGTGATCGCCACCGACAAGGGCTGGAACCTCTATGTGGCCGGTAACGGCGGCATGCGCCCGCGCCACGCCGAGCTGTTCGCCATCGATCTGGACGACCGGACGCTGGTACGCCTGATCGACCGCTTCCTGATGTTCTATATCCGCACCGCCGACCGCCTGCAGCGCACCTCGACCTGGCGTGAAAGCCTGGAGGGTGGGTTGGCCTGGCTGCAGCAGGTGATCATCGATGACAGTCTGGGGCTGGCCGATGAGCTGGAGGCGCAGATGCAGCAAGTGGTCGACCGCTACGAATGCGAGTGGGCCAATGCGCTGAAGGATCCGGAAAAGCTCAAGCGTTTTCGCACCTTCGTCAACGACCAGCGCGCCGACCCGGATATCCACTTCGTCAAGGAGCGCGGACAACGCCGCCCGGCCCGCAGCAATGAACTGACCCTGATTCCCAACCAGCTGATCCCCGTTACCCAGGAGGTACTCTGATGTCCACTGCCCAAGCACTGTCCATGCAAACCCCGGATGCCGCCTGCGATTGGCAACCGGTCTGCTCCCGTCAGGATTTGGTCGCCCACTCCGGAGTCGTTGCCTGGCTGGCCGGAGCCCAGATTGCCCTGTTCTTCCTGCCCGACGGGCAGGGCGGGGGCCAGGTGCATGCCATTCATAACCGCGACCCGCAGTCCGGTGCCAATGTGATCGGCCGCGGCCTCCTCGGCCAGCTGCAGGGCGCGTTGGTGGTGGCCTCGCCGTTGTACAAACAGCATTTCCGTCTGGCCGATGGCCTCTGCCTGGAGCAGCCGGACGTGTCCCTCAAAGTCTGGCCCGCACGCCTTGAAGGTGAACGGGTCGAGATTCTTGCCCCCCTCAGCAGCACAGCCTGCAACTGATACCCAGCAAAGGAAGCCATCCCATGTCCTATCTCGTTCCCAGTGAGTTCGTCACCAAGATGGTGGACGCCGGCGAGTCCAAGCTGTTCATGTCCACCCGCGATACACTGATCCGCGCCTACATGGCCGGCGCCATTCTGGCCCTGGCGGCGGTGTTTGCCATCACCGTCACCATCCAGACCGGCTCACCGCTGCTGGGCGCGGCCTTCTTCCCGGTCGGTTTCATCATGCTCTACCTGATGGGCTTTGATCTGTTGACCGGGGTCTTTGTGCTGACCCCGCTGGCGCTGCTGGATCGCCGTCCCGGGGTTACCCCGGCGGGCATTCTGCG
>JAAYHO010000365.1 GCA_012735335.1 Gammaproteobacteria bacterium | reverse complement strand
GAGCATGTTCTCCACCGCCCAGGCCAACTCCGCCAGCACGCTGGCCTTGACCATGCGGCCACTGCCCTTGAGGGTGTGGAAGGCCCGGCGCACTTCGGCGCGGGCATTGTTGTTGTCGTGATCGGCCTGCCACTGGGGGGTGTATTCCTCCAGGGTTTCCAGCACTTCGCCGACTTCCTCGACAAAGATTTCCAGCAGCTCCGGATCCAGCTCGTCCTCGTCTTCCTCGGCGGCGCTGTCCGGCGCGGCAGCCTCGGTGGCGGCGACAGCTTCGGCGGCGGGCTGTTCCGGCTGCAGCTGATCCGGCTCGGCGAGCAACCGGGGCAGCTCGGCAGGCGGATAGCCGAGCACTGCCAGACAATCCTCGGCGGCGGCGAGAATGCTTTCGCCGCGCTCGATATCGTCGGTGGCGACCCGCTCAAGGTAGTAGTCAATACCGGAAATCACGTCGGCCAGGGTGTCCAGCGCTTCCCAGTCGGGCTGCTGTTGACGGACGAACAGCTCACGGTGGATATACAGGCGGCAGGCAGCGACCACATTGGCGGCGCGCTCCAGCGGCAACATGGCCAGCCCGCCACGGATGCTGGTCAGCAGCTCGTCCACCGGCTCCAGCAGGCTGGAATCCCACTGGGCGGCGATGAAGGCGTTGATCGCTTCGCGGGTCTGCTCCAGCGCATTACGCGCTTCCAGCACCACCTGCTGCTGAATCTGCAGAATTTCTCCGGCGTTGGCCAACTGTCCGTTCTGCCCGGAGCCGCTGGCCTCTGCCGACATGCGCTCCATGGCCAGAATGCCGTGCATGCTGGCTTCCACGTAGAGCATGCCTCCGGCCACTTCCATCAGTTGCCCATCAGTCGGCGGCTCATTGCTCAGGGTCAGCTGCTCGACCCGCTCGATCTGCTCCTGCAACACCCGCCGGGCTGCCCCAGTCCGAGCACCGCCAGGGTATCGGCAATGCGCTTCATGTCCGGGATCAGCTCGGCCAGCTCGCTCTGGCTGCGGGTACTGCTGCGCACAAACAGATCCAGCCGCTCCTTGACCTGCAGCAGCTCCTCGTTCAGCGCTGCGGCTACCGAATGCATGGTGTTCTGGTCAGGTCCTACCAGCCCGCTGTCGCCCTGTGCGGCCTGGGACTGCTCATCGACCCACATGCCACTCAACTGATAGTGCTCGGTCAGTTCAGCCAGGCGCGGGCTGTTGCCGCCACTCTTGGCGACATAGAACAGCAGGTTGCGCAGCAGCTCGGGGTTGGGTTCGCGCTGAGTGATGGTCTCCGGCTCATCCAGCAGCTGGCGCAGTTCACGGTCGGCGGTGCGCAACAACTGGCGGATGGCCGCACCACTTTCGATGCTGCCATGCTCCAGGCCCTCGGCCACGCCCGCGAAGATGGCCCACAGCTCGGCATGGCGGGTGCCCTGGAACAGCTGCTGCAAGCGCAAAAACACCCGGCCCAGCTGATGACTGTTACGCTCGACATCCTGCTCACGAATGATCGCCGCATGGGTGATCTGCATGGCCTGGCGCAGGCGGCGCAGCTGCAGGATCACCGGCTGGCTGCTGTAATCGATCAGCTGTTCGGTCGGTTGCGGCTCGTCACTCCTGAGCTGGGGGCTGAATACCGCCGTCTCCGACAGCAGCTTCTCGCCCCGGGCGGTGCGCATATCGTTAAGCAGCGGCAACAGCAGCATGGGCATATCGCGCCGCCCGCTCTGCACCCGGTCCAGATAGGCGGGCAGCTGCAGGATGGCCTGCATCAGCACCCCCAGCGCTTCGGCTTCATGGACGCAGTTGCCAAGCATCAATGCCTGGGCGAGCTTTTCCATTTCCTCGGCGAGCAACGCTGCACCATAGAATTCAACCATCTGCAGGGTGCCGTGGACCTGATGGATATAGGTCAGGCAGAAGCGCAGCCGCGTCGTATCCTCGGGGGTTTCCACATAGGCTTCCAGTGCCTGGCGCGCCTGATTCAGCGTCTCGGAAATTTCGCCTTTAACCCAGTCGAGGGCGACATAATCATGCCGATCACCCATAGTCACTCCAGACATTCCATGCATTCCCT
>JAAYHO010000048.1 GCA_012735335.1 Gammaproteobacteria bacterium | reverse complement strand
GCCATGATAATGCTGTGGCCGAAAGCTTCTTTCAGCTTCTCAAACGTGAGCGAATTAAACAGCAGATATACCCAACACGGGAGGCTGCCAGGCGCGATGTGTTCAATTACATCGAAATGTTTTATAACCCGAGACGGCGCCATGGCACGACCGACAACCTGTCGCCGGTCGAATATGAGCGTCGTTATTTCCAGAGCCTGACGGGTGTCTAGAAGTACTCGGGGCGATTCAGAGGGGCATATGCAGCAGTATTACCACGTCAAGACTCCGGCCTATACCCTAGAGGTCATTTATGATCTGAATGCCGGCCGCTACTTGGCCCTGGGCATGAAAAACGAGGAGCGCAGCAGCTTCGAGTTTGGCATACCCGCCAGGTTTGCTAACTTCACCCCTGCCGCTCTGCGGAACGAAGGGGTGCGCTGAGTCAGCGCCCCCTGTACCGGTAACCGACCCGGTGCCAGCCGGGTCACAGCATCTCAAGGGAGTGCCATGAAAGTATTAGCCATAGGTGGAAGCGGCAGCATGGGACGCGCAACTGTGCGCACCGCGCTGACTTATGATTTTATCAGTGAAGTTATCGTTGCGGGTATTGATGGTGAGCTGGCCGAACGCTTTGTCGCTTCACTCGAAGATCCTCGAGTTCGCAACCTGCACTTGGACATCACCGACAATCAGGCGTTGCGCGCAGCCATGCGCGATGTAGATGTCGTGCTCAATTCCGCCGGCCCGTTTTTCCGCTTTGGCGTGCCGGTACTCAGCGCTGCTATCGACGAGGGCAAACACTACTGCGACATCTGTGATGACTGGCAGCCGACCCTGGATATGCTCGCCCTGCACGAACGGGCCCGCCAGAACCAGGTCAAGGCGGTCATCGGCCTGGGAGCCAGCCCCGGCATCATCAATCTGCTGTGCGTCAAGGCCGCCCAGACCCTGGATCAAGTGGATACGCTGGTCTCTGCCTGGAAGCTCTCGGGCGCGATCAATGACGATGACGGCTTCACCCCGCTACCTGCCACCGGCCATGTGGATGCCGCCGCAGTACATTTGATGCACTGTCTATCCGAAAAGATTCGCGTACTGCGGCAAGGCCGGTTCATCGATACCGACCCGCTGGAACATTCGACGATCGAATTTCCCGGTCTCGGTAACCTCGACGTGTGGTCGTTGGGCCACCCGGAAGCTGTCACGCTGATACGTCGCTTTCCCCAGTTGCAGAACTGCTACAACGGCATGCTCGGCATCGACGATATCGTCGCCGACCTGCGCCAGGTAGCCAGTGCCGTAGCCATGAAACATTTGAGCGTTGATGATGCCGCTCGCCTGCTGGCTGGAGAAGGCGGCCGCGAAGCCCGCCAGGCCAGACTGGCAGAGAAGGATCGGACGGAAGTACCCGGTGCGCTGGCCTTCGCCGCCGGCTACCGCAATGGCCAGCCTGCCACCGCCGGAGCCTATATCAACCACCGGCCAGCCGGCGGCATGGCGACCATCACTGGCATTCCCCATGCCCTTTTTCTGCCTCTACTACAGGGCGATAACATTAAGGATATCGGCGTTTTCGCGCCAGAACAGGTAATCGACCCGGATACCTTCTTCGAGCTTCTGGCCCCCTTCTGTGGTCCCCAGGGCGCTGGCCTGACTTTGGTCACAGCCTGAAACCGGCCGGGGCGCCCTCCTCAGGCCGCCCCGGTTTTCACCCATCTTTATTGTGACACCCGGTCATGATCGCCATGCCCGGCAGTCGGCACATCCTGACAAGGAGGCTTCACCATGTCTGCAACCAAGCACACACTAGGGCTGAGCTTTGAGCTTGCCTACGGCATGGGCAGCTCCTTTTTCTATACAAGGCAGTCTAGGGGCAACTGGCCTGCATGGTATCAATCACTTATTTTTGCAGCGGCGGCCACTGCCGGGCGGTATGCACGACATTCAATATTCGCACCTGCGTTCCCACGATGTCATACACGACCATATAGCTGCCATGGACGACCAGCTCAAAGGTGTCCGGCGCCCTCCCGCCCCGGCCGATTCTCGGGAAATCCAGGAGCACTGCTGTTCTTTCTGCTATCAGGTCATCAAGTGCCAGGGCAGCAAGGGGGTTGTCTTTCTCGATGTAGTCGTAGATCTCCTCACGATCCCTGACGGCTTCTGGC
>JAAYHO010000364.1 GCA_012735335.1 Gammaproteobacteria bacterium | reverse complement strand
TCGACCAGGTCAACAGGATCGGCCTCGCCCATCAACCTAACGCCTGCGCCACCGTCGGCCTGCTACAGGTCTTCCCCAATTCACGTAACGTGATTCCCGGCCAGGTGTTCTTTACCGTTGATTTTCGCCACCCCGATGCCGATGTGCTGGCAAAAATGGATCAGGCCCTGCGTGAAACAGCCGACTCGGTCTCCACCGAACTGGGACTGGAAATGGCTTTTGAACAGATCTGGTATTCCCCGCCAGTGCCCTTTGACGCCGACTGTGTTGCCCTGGTACGCCAGGCTGCAGAGGACTTTGGCTACAGCCACCGGGACATCGTCAGCGGTGCCGGGCATGACGCCTGCTATATCTCCCGTGTAGCGCCTACAGCCATGGTCTTTGTGCCCTGTGAAAATGGCATCAGCCATAACGAGGCCGAGAATGCGACACCGGAAGATCTCGCTGCCGGCTGCAATGTACTTTTTCAGGCTGTGGTTGAACGCGCCAATAGTTGAGCTCACTGATGCTGCTGCCCTGATAGAGCAGGCAGCTCTTTCAGGGCAGCCAAAGCGGGAGGTTATCTGGTAAGCCCGGTGCCCTTGAGAATGATGTGGGTGAGAAAATCCCCGGCATCCTCGAAATCGCGCGTATCCAGACTGTCCTTATGCAGTACCAGGGCGATCTGGGTAGAAAAGTCAGCATAGGTCTGGGTCGCGGCCCAGATGGAGAAGAACAGGTGGTAAGGGTCGACAGGATCCATCACGCCATCAGCGATCCATTTTCTGATCAGGGCAATATCGGTATCGAGCTTGGGCAAAAGCTTTTGCAGCAGATAGTCCTTGATGTAAGGCGCACCATTGATGATCTCGTTGGCGAATATCTTGGAACCATTGGGGCGTAGATGTGACAGCTCCAGTTTGCCGAGAATATAGCTACGCAACTTGCTGGCGGGATCATCACCTGTCTGCTCGAACAGCGTCATTTTCTCGACCCAGAGATCGAGGACGTTCTTCAACACATGGTGATAGAGGTTTTCCTTGGAGGGGAAGTAATAAAGCATGTTCTGTTTGGACAGGCCGGCCTGCTCGGCAATCGCCTCGATAGAAGCGCCGTTATAGCCATATTGCGCGAATAGCGTTTCAGCCGCCTCCAGGATGCGGGATTCCTGGGCTTTCCTGGCGCTTGAGCGTTTGCGGGGTTTGGCCGCGTCGCCATTTGAATGGGTGTTCTCAGCCAAATGGTAGGGGGGTTGGTCCAAGGGATTACCTCTTGGTTGCAGTCATAAAATGCGGCAAGCGCACCAGCCGTGGTGCTCGGGCCTCGCAATCATACATGCAGCCAGTGCAGCCGGGCTCGTAAGGCGCACGATTATACACCCTGGTCACCCCGGCAACTAGCGAGCCAGACCGCCAGGGGTGTCCAGACAAGAGGGCGGCACCACTAGCAGAAAAACATCCACCAGAAGGTGGCGGCTGCGATAACCAGCCCAGCGTTTCCCTTGAAACAATAAAAAAACGAACAACCGCGCACTGTGTTGCGCTCGTGAGGAAACAATGAAAGTGTTGATCCTTGGCAGTGGAGTACTTGGCGTAACCAGCGCCTGGTACTTGGCTAAAGCAGGCCATGAAGTAACCGTGGTGGATCGTCAGCCTGGCCCGGGCCTGGAGACCAGCTTCGGCAATGCCGGCATGATTTCTCCCGGTTACTCCGCCCCCTGGGCGGCTCCCGGCGTTCCGCTCAAGGCGATCAAGTGGTTGATGTCCGAGCATGCTCCCCTGGCCATTCGGCCAACCTCCGATCCACAGCAATATCGCTGGATGATGCAGATGCTCTGCAACTGCACCGAGGGCCGCTACGCCGTCAACAAAGAGCGCATGATGCGCCTGGCAGAATACAGCCGCGACTGCCTGATCCAGCTGCGCTCGGATAGCGGCGTGAACTATGAACACCGCGAGCTCGGCACCTTGCAACTGCTGCGTACACAGAAACAACTGGATGCCGCAGCCAGCGACATCGCCGTACTGCAACGCTGCGGCGTGCCATACCAGTTGCTCGATCAGGCGGGCTGCATACACTATGAGCCCGGCCTGGCACCCAGCAAGGACAAGTTCGTCGGCGGCCTGCGTCTGCCCAATGATGAAACCGGCGACTGCCATCTGTTCACTACCCAGCTGGCAGCCAAATGCGTAGAGATGGGCGTCACCTTCCTGTTTGACCGTACGATCACCAGCCTGCTGGCAAATGATAATCGGATTCAAGCCGTCAAACTTGCCAATGATGACATCCTGACTGCGGATTGTTATGTGCTCGCGCTGGGCAGCTATTCACCGCAACTGGTAAAACCTTTGGGTATCAGCCTGCCAATCTATCCGGTCAAAGGCTATTCGCTGACCCTCCCCGTTGCCGACCCCTTGATGGCCCCGGTTTCAACCGTAATGGATGAAACCTACAAGGTGGCCATTACCCGGTTTGCCAACCGTATTCGGGTGGGGGGAATGGCGGAGCTGGCCGGATTTGATACCGAGCTGAGGGAAAAGCGCCGCGCCACGCTAAGAATGGTGGTCAATGACCTGTTCCCGGAGGGCGGCCAGACCCAGGAGCTGGACTTCTGGACCGGTTATCGCCCCATGACGCCGGATGGCACACCGATCATTGGCGCCAGCAAGTTCCACAATCTGTTTTTCAATACCGGCCACGGCACCCTGGGTTGGACCATGGCCTGTGGTTCAAGCCAGTTGCTGGTCGACAGAATCGGCGGCAGCAAGATGGCTATCAGCATGGAAGGCTTTGAGGTAGACCGATACGCGAGATAACCGGATAACAATAAGGAGCGGCATGAGATGAACACCCAAGCTCTATATAGCAATGTGCGAATGAGCCAGACCCTGGTGCATCAGGATATAGTTTATCTGGCTGGCAGGTTTGCTGACAGCGCCCCGCTGGAAAACGATCTCCGTGAGCAGGCAGACAATATCCTGATGGCGATTGAACGATTGTTGATTGAGGCCGGCACGGACAAAACCCGGCTTCTATCCGCCACCATCTACCTGAAGAACATCGAGGCGGATGTTGAAGCCATGGACCTGATATGGAAGCAATGGCTGCCAGAAGGGATAACGCCGGCTCGCGCCACACTGGAGGCCGATGTGCTCAAGCCGGATATCCTGGTGGAAGTTGCCATCATCGCCACTCTTTAACCAGCCAGCTTCCTGCACCGCGATAACCCTGGCCTCGGGGCGCTACCGCTCTTGAGGCCATCGCCCCCAGAAACACCACATTCCGGAATGAAACCTATGCGTCCAGCTCACGCACTGATCGACCTCGGCGCCCTGCGCCATAACTACCAGTTGGCCAGGCAGCTTTCTGGAAACAGAGCATTGGCGGTCATAAAGGCCAATGCCTATGGCCATGGCGCCATACCTTGCGCTCAGGCGCTATCGGCCCTGAGCGATGGCTTTGCCGTCGCCTGTATAGAGGAGGCTCTCCTGCTCCGTGAGGCAGGTATTCGGCAACCGATTCTATTACTCGAAGGCTGGTTTGATGCGGCAGAGCTGGCCTTGATCCAGCAACACGACCTCTGGGTGGTTATCCACCACCATGGCCAACTGCGCGACTTGGCACAGGCTGATATAAAGCAGCCCTTGAACGTCTGGCTGAAGCTGGACAGCGGCATGCACCGGGTGGGCTTCAAGCCCGAGGAGTATGCCGGCATATGGGGTGCGCTCCAGGCCAGCCGCAACATTGCCAGCCTGGTGAAAATGACTCACTTCGCCCGTGCGGACGAACCGGACTGCGGCGCTACCGAGCAGCAGCTGCTGTGCTTCAATGAAGTAACCGGCCACCTGCCAGGCCCATCGAGCCTGTGCAACTCGCCCGGTGTACTCGCCTGGCCGCAGGCTCATGGTGACTGGCTGCGGCCGGGCATCATGCTGTACGGCGCCACACCCTTTGACTTTCCACAGCACAATGCCAAGCAGCTGCAGCCGGTGATGCAATTGAATTCAAGCATCATTGCCGTACATGAGGTGGCAGGCGCTGAGCCGGTCGGCTATGGAGCGAGCTTCATTACCCGGCGCCCTACCCGGATTGGCGTGGTCGCCATGGGTTATGCCGATGGTTACCCCCGGCACGCCAGGAGTGGTACACCCGTGCTGGTCGATAACCAACGCACTACGCTGATCGGTCGGGTTTCAATGGATATGCTCACAGTCGATCTCACCGATCTGCCCACCAGCGGTCTGGGCAGTCCTGTGCGTCTATGGGGTAATGG
>JAAYHO010000363.1 GCA_012735335.1 Gammaproteobacteria bacterium | reverse complement strand
GATCCGCGCCTATTCGATGGCCAACTATCCGGAAGAGAAGGGCATCGTCAAGTTCAACATCCGCGTGGCCACGCCGCCGCCCGGGCGCGACGATATCCCGCCGGGCATCATGTCGTCCTATGTGTTCGGCCTGAAGCCGGGTGACAAGGTCACCGTGTATGGTCCCTTCGGTGATTTCTTCGCCAAGGACACCGAAGCCGAGATGGTGTTCATCGGCGGTGGTGCCGGTATGGCGCCGATGCGCTCGCATATCATGGACCAGTTGCTGCGCATCCAGACCAAGCGCAAGATCTCCTTCTGGTATGGTGCACGTTCCCTGCGCGAGGCCTTCTATGTCGACGAGTACGACAAGCTGGCCGCCGAGCACGAGAACTTCGAATGGCATCTGGCCCTGTCCGATGCGCTGCCGGAGGACAACTGGGAGGGGCCGACCGGCTTCATCCATAACGTGCTCTACGAGAACTATCTCAAGGACCACCCGGCACCGGAGGACTGCGAGTTCTACATGTGCGGCCCACCGATGATGAACGCCTCGGTGATCAAGATGCTGGAAGACCTGGGTGTCGAACCGGAGAATATCCTGCTCGACGACTTCGGCGGCTGATATGTGGCACCGCGTTGTCCGGCCCCTCGGTATGGCTGCACTGGCGGCCTTGCTGGCGGGCTGCTTCGGCCCCACCGAGCAGGTCGAAGAGATATACGGCACCACCATGGGCAGTACCTACTCGATCAAATGGGTAGGCAACGAACACACCCCCGCACCGCAGCAGATCAAGCAGCAGGTGGACGAGATGCTGGAGGCCTTCGAAGAGATCGCCTCCACCTGGCGGCCCCATTCGCAGCTGTCCCGGTTCAATGCGGCACCGGCGGGTAGCTGCATGGAAGTGGCCCAGCCGATTCTCGATCTGGTGCAGCTTGCCGGGCAGTTGCATGAGCAGAGTCAGGGCAGCTTCGATCTGACCCTGGGGCCGCTGATGCGTCTGTGGGGCTTTCACGGTGATGGTCAACCGCAGATTCCCGAGGAGCAGGCCATCAGCGAAGCCTTACAGCGGGTCGGGCATCAACACCTGTCGGTGCGCGGACAGCAGCTGTGCAAGGAGCGGGCGCTGGAGCTGGATATCAGCGGTCTGGCTGCAGGCTACATGGTCGATGAGGTAGCTGAACGTCTGATTGCTTCAGGTATCCAAAGCTATATGGTAGAGCTGACGGGTGAGCTCAAGGCCGACGGTGTCAAACCGGGCGGCAGCCCCTGGCGCATCGCCGTGGAAGAGCCACGGGACGAGAGCCGGGTGGCGCAGCTGGTATTGCCGCTGCGCGGCTACGGCGTCTCCACCTCCGGCGACTACCGCAATTACTTCGAGCAGCAGGGCCAGCGTTACTCGCATACCTTCGATCCGGCCAGCGGCAAGCCGGTGTTGCAGGATCTGGCGGCGGTAACCGTACTGCACCCATCGGCGGCCTGGGCGGACGGACTGTCCACCGTGCTGCTGGTCAAGGGCAGCGAGCAGGGCTGGGCCTATGCCCTGGAACAGGATCTGCCAGCGCTGTTCGTCATTCGTCAGGGCGACGGCTTCGTCTCACGGAGCACCCCCCGTTTCACGGCCCTGCAACAGGGCGAGGAGTAGGAAATGCTGTGGCTGGTTACTTTCCTGGTAATGCTGCTGGTGGTGGCGGGCATGGCCGTGGGTGTCATGGCCGGGCGTAAACCCATCGCCGGCTCCTGCGGGGGCATGGGTGCGGCAGGCATCGACGGCAGTTGCAGCCTGTGCGGCGGCAACCCGGACAAATGTGAAGAATCCAACCCGCAAGCCGACCCGAACCAGGCGGCTGAGTTTTACGACGCTTCAGCAGACAAGTGAGCCCGAGGGACAATCTGCTGGTATTTGAGGGCGATACAGGACTGAATGTGAATGGCTGTTTATAACTATGATGTGGTGGTGCTGGGCGCAGGCCCGGCGGGTGAAGGCGCAGCGGTCAACGCAGCAAAACTCGGGCGCAGGGTAGCGGTGGTGGAAGCCCGCAACATGGTGGGCGGCAACTGCGTTCATCTGGGGACCATTCCCTCCAAGGCGCTGCGCTACTCGGTCAAGCAGATCATTCAATTCAACACCAACCCGATGTTCCGAGCGATTGCCGAGCCTACGGACTTCTCCTTTCCTGAAGTGCTGAAAAGTGCGGAAAAGGTCATCAACCGTCAGGTACGCTCGCGCCACAGCTACTATGCACGCAACCGCATCGACGTGTTCTACGGCAAGGGCAGCTTCGCCGACAGCAACACCATTGAGCTGGTCAACGCCGAAGGCGCAGTCGATCGTCTGCTGGCCAAGGATGTGATCATCGCCACCGGCTCCCGCCCGTACCGCCCGGCGGACATCGACTTCAACCACCCGCGCATCTACGACAGCGACACCATCCTCAAGCTCAACCACACCCCACGCACGCTGATCATCTACGGTGCCGGGGTCATCGGCTGCGAATATGCATCGATCTTCTGTGGCATGGGGGTAAAGGTGGACCTGATCCACAACCGCGACCGGTTGCTGAGTTTCCTCGACGACGAGATCTCCGACGCCCTCAGCTACCACCTGCGCAACAACATGGCGCTGATCCGCAACAACGAGGAATACGAGAAAGTCGAAGGACTCAAGGACGGCGGCGTGGTGCTGCACCTGAAGTCCGGCAAGAAGATCAAGGGCGACGCCTTCCTCTGGTGTAACGGTCGGACTGGCAATACCGATGGTCTGGGTCTGGAAAATATCGGTCTGCAAGCCAACGGTCGTGGCCAGCTCACCGTCGACGAGCACTACCGTACCGAAGTGCCGAACATCTACGCAGCCGGCGATGTGATCGGCTGGCCCAGCCTGGCCAGCGCCGCCTTCGACCAGGGCCGCTCCGCTGCAGGCAATATCATCGAGGACGACAGCTGGCGCTTTGTCGACGATGTACCCACCGGTATCTACACCATTCCGGAGATCAGCTCGCTGGGCAGGACCGAGCGCGAGCTGACCGAGGACAAGGTGCCCTATGAAATCGGCCAGGCGTTCTTCAAGAACACCGCCCGGGCGCAGATCAGCTGCGAGCCGGTGGGCATGCTGAAGATCCTCTTCCACCGCGAAACCCTGCAGGTGCTGGGTATTCACTGCTTCGGTGACCAGGCTTCGGAGATCGTGCACATCGGCCAGGCGATCATGAACCAGAAGGGTGAGGCCAATACCATCAAGTATTTCGTCAACACCACCTTCAACTACCCGACCATGGCCGAAGCCTATCGGGTAGCAGCGCTGGATGGGTTGGGGCGGTTGTTCTGACCCTTCTCCGGTG
>JAAYHO010000362.1 GCA_012735335.1 Gammaproteobacteria bacterium | reverse complement strand
CGGGCCTGGATTCTGGATCACCGGATCACCTGGAACCATGTGGGAGTGGGTATGGTGTCCGAGCTGCGCGCCTGGATGGATGAGTTGCCGGGCCAGCGGTTGGCGGAATTTCTCATCGGTGGGCTGCAGGTCAACGACCTGCCATTCAACCCGAGTGGCCTGTTCGGTAACCATTTGGGCCCCTTCGGCTTCATCCTCCCGCCCTTGCCGAATTTCCTGTTCACCCGTGATAACAGCGCCTGGATCTATGACGCGGTCTCGCTGAATCCGATGTACTGGGCGGCGCGTCAACCGGAGACCCTGCTGATGGCAGCGGTCTACCGCTTTCATCCCAAGTTTGCCGGCAAGGTCGAGGCGGTATGGGGCGACCCGCTCAAGGAGCATGCGCTGGCCACGCTGGAGGGCGGCGACATCATGCCGGTCGGTAACGGCGCCGTGCTGATCGGCATGGGCGAGCGGACATCACCCCAGGCTATCGGTCAGTTGGCCAATGCGCTGTTCGAGCGCGGCACGGTCAATCGTGTGGTGGCCTGCCAGATGCCCAGCAGCCGTGCGGCGATGCACCTGGATACGGTGTTCACGTTCTGTGGCGGCAATGTGGTCACCGCCTTCAAGGACGTGTCCGACCAGATGGTGTGTTACGACATCCGTCCTGGCCAGGGCGGCAAGCATCTCTCGTTTACCCAGGACCCCCGTCCCATGTTCGATGTGGTCGCTGACATGCTGGGTTATGACTCTCTGGTCGTGGTGCCCACTGGTGGGGATACACCCGCCGAGCGTGAGCGCGAGCAATGGAATGATGGCAACAACGTACTGGCGCTTAGCCCGGGTGTCGTCGTCGGCTATGACCGCAATGACGACACCAATGCTGCACTGGCGGCGGCCGGAATCGAGGTGCTGCAGGTGCCTGGCGCGGAGCTGGGCCGTGGTCGCGGCGGTGGTCGCTGCATGAGTTGCCCAACCATACGTGACGCTCTCTGACCGACAAGGGTATCGAACCATGGCTTTCAATCTGAACAACAGGCACTTTCTCACCTTGAGGGACTTTACTCCCCGTGAAATCGCCTTCCTGCTGAAGCTGGCAGCCGACCTCAAGGCGGCCAAATATGCCGGTACCGAAGTACCGCAGCTGTGCGGCAAGGAAATCGCGTTGATCTTCGAGAAGGACTCCACTCGAACCCGCGTAGGGTTCGAGGTGGCGGCCTTTGATCAGGGGGCGCATGTCACCTACCTTGGGCCGAGCGGCAGCCACATCGGGCACAAGGAGTCGGTCAAGGACACGGCCAGAGTGCTCGGTCGAGTTTACGATGCCATCGAATACCGCGGCTACGGACAGTCCGTGGTCGAAGAACTGGCCGAGCATGCCGGGGTGCCGGTGTACAACGGCTTGACCGATGAATTTCACCCCACCCAGGTGCTTGCCGACTTCCTGACCATGCAGGAGCACGCGGAAAAGCCGCTGCGGGACATCGCCTATGTGTTCATTGGCGATGCGGCCAACAACATGGGCGACAGCCTGTTGATTGGCGGCGCCAAGATGGGCATGGATGTGCGGCTATGTGCGCCACGCACTTGCTGGCCGGCGACCGATATCCGTGAACAGGCCGAGCAGATTGCCAGCATTACTGG
>JAAYHO010000361.1 GCA_012735335.1 Gammaproteobacteria bacterium | reverse complement strand
CGTTCCAGTGCCATGGCGCTGTATTCGCTGGGTGTGTACTTCGGCATCATGATCGGCTTTCTGGTCGGCGGCTTTGTCGCTGATGCCTGGGGCTGGCGGGCTGCTTTCTTCATCGTCGGCCTGCCCGGCCTGCTGATCGCGCTGCTGATTCGCTTCACCATGATCGAGCCTCCCCGCGGGTTTGCCGATGGGGTTGCGCCGCCTCCGAAGGGCAAGGTCAACATCAAGGCCGGCATGGCGGTTCTCTGGCGTGTACGCACTACCCGCCACGTGGTTACCGGCGTGACTCTGACGGCACTGGTCGGTTACGGCACCATCATGTGGAACCCGGCGTTCCTGATGCGCAGTCATGGTCTGAGCGGCGGTCAGGTCGGCCTGTTCCTCGGCCCGATCATGGGGATCATCGGTGGTCTCGGCGCCTGGATCGGCGGCATCCTGGCCGACAAACTGGCGGCGAAGAACCAGAGCTGGAACGCCTGGATTGTCGGTCTGGCAAAAATCCTGGCGATCCCGTTCATCGTCGCCTTCTATACCATTGATAACACCTATCTGGCGCTGGCGGCCTATATACCAGCGGTGTTCCTCGGTGCTTTCTATCTCGGCCCCAGCTTCGCCATGATCCAGAGCCTGACGCCCCTGCGCAGCCGCGCTCTGGCCTCGGCGGTGATGCTGCTGATCCTCAACCTGTTCGGGCTGGGTTTCGGTCCGCAGCTGATCGGACTTGCCAGCGACCTGATGGGCGGCGCTTTCGGTATGGACAGCCTGCGTTATGCACTGATTGGCGCGGCGCTGGTAAACATACTCGCTTGCTGGCACTACTATCTGGCTGGTCGCAACATCAAGCACGACACGGCCAACATGGAGCCCTGATTACCCTCCACCGTCATTGCGAGGAGCGCAGCGACGCGGCAATCCATCGTGCCGGATACTCGGTGCCACCCCATGGATTGCTTCTCGCAATGACGACCAGAGATCAACCCAGCGCTGTATCCAGAAACATCATCACAGCAAAGCCCACCATCAAGCCGATTGTGGCCGGGGTCTGATGGCCGTTGCGGTGGGTTTCCGGAATCACCTCGTGGGACACCACAAAGATCATCGCCCCCGCTGCCAGGCCCATGCTGACCGGATAGGCAATGGCAAAAGCACTCGACATGCCGATGCCCAGCAGCGCCCCCAGGGGCTCCATGACCCCCGATGCAGCCGCCACCAGCACCGACCTGCCAGCTGACAGTCCTGTGGTACGCAGGGCCAACGCTACGGCCAAGCCCTCGGGAATGTCCTGAATGGCAATGGCGGTTGCCAGCGGAATACCCACACTCATGTCGCCGGCAGCAAAGCCCACGCCGATGGCCATACCCTCGGGCAGGTTATGCAGGGTGATCGCCAGCACAAACAACCAGACCCGACTGATCCGCTCGAACTGCGGCCCCTGGGCACCGGTGACCTCATGCTCGTGGGGCGTGAAGTGATCCAGCCCGAGCATCAGTAATACACCCAGCCCCAGACCGATCACCACGGTGGCGGCCGCCGCCATGCGGCTGTCGAAGATCGTCTGGCCCGCTTCCAGGCCCGGCAGAATAAGGGAAAAGGCACTGGCAGCGAGCATCATGCCTGCGGCAAACCCCAGCATGCTGTCCTGGCGTCGGGCAGATACATCCGAGAGGACCAGCGCCAGGCAGGCACCCAGTATGGTGGCGGCAAACCCGGCGCAACCACCCAGCAAGGCATGCTTCACATTGGCCGTATTATGCCCGGTCAATGCGCTGACCCCGGCGATGACGATCGCCAGCAGGATAATCAGCAGCGCACCGGCCAGACCGGCAAAGATGAATGGGCTGCGTTGCGCCTGCCTGATCCAGGAACT
>JAAYHO010000360.1 GCA_012735335.1 Gammaproteobacteria bacterium | reverse complement strand
CGCTTCTCCGTTGGTTACCAGGGTGGCTCGATGGGTCTTGCCGCTGATTTCATCGCCAACCTGCCGGTCAATACCGGTAATGCTCCGCTCGGCATCTATGCCGGCGCAGGCCTCGGCATCGGTTTCCACCGTGCTGCCACCAACGTCAGCCTTGGCCTTCTGGTCGGTGCTGAGTACCGCTTCCCCAACTTCACCGAAGGTGGCCTGTTCCTGGAGTTCGGTCCGGCATTCAGTGTGACCGGCCACGGCACTGCCTTCAACCTCAAGGGCGGCTTCAACTACCACTTCTGACCTATCTGGTCAGTCGCGCACGATGAAGAATCAACCTTGAAAAGTCCTTAACCAGGACAGTGGGGGGAACCGGCTGACCGGTTCCCCCCACTTCTTTCAGGTGCCTGTGGCTGTTACAGCCGCTGACCAGGCCTCCGGCCGCTCAGGCGCAGGCGTACAGGACGCGCGAGATTGCGTCGATGTAATCCGTTGCCTTGAGTCCGCGCTTACGGATCGAGAAACCGGGGGGATAGCGGGTCGGTTCGACCGTGAACGGCAGCTCCTTCACCAGCCGCGCGTCATAATCAACTGTTTCGGCCCCAAAGGCAATCTCGATGTCGGTCATGTGTTCCTTGACGGTCACCACGCCCTTGGCTCCGGCGAGCAGCCTGAGCCTGACCAGGTCGACGAAAGCCTTCACTTCGGGTGGCATCGGCCCGAATGATTCCCGCATCTCCCTGCCGATCCTGCCCACCTCGGCCAGGCTCGCGGTCTCTGCCAGACGACCATAGAAGGCGATGCGCACATCGTCGTCCTGAATGTAGGCGGGCGTGAGCCGGGCGTCCAGGTTCAGGTCGACAGCCACCGCTGGCCGTTCCTCGGCCTGCTGTTCACCCTTGAGCTTCGCGATCTCCTCAGCCAGCATTTCCGTATACACAGCGAGTGACACTGCACTTATCTGGCCGTGCTGCTCGGGTCCCAGCAGGTTGCCAACGCCGCGGATTTCCATGTCTTTCTCGGCCAGCATGTGGCCGCTGCCCAGGTCATTCAGCTCGGCAATGGCGTACAGGCGCCGCTGGGCGTCCTCGGTCAATCTGCCCGGGTAGAACAGGTACGCCCAGGCTTCGGTCTTGCGCCTGCCCACGCGACCGCGCAGCTGGTACAGCTGCGCCAGCCCCAGGCGGTCGGCACGCTCGATGATCAGGGTGTTGGCGCCACTGACATCAAGGCCGGATTCAACGATGGTGGTGGCCAGCAGCACGTCGTAGGCGCCCTCGCTGAAATTGACCATGACTTCCTCGATATCGCGCGTCTCCATCTGGCCGTGCACGACACCTATCCTCACCTCGGGCACGAGCTGCTGCAGCGTGCGGGCCCGCATGCTGATCGAGCCGACGCGGTCGTATATGTAGTAGATCTTGCCGCCCCGCTCCAGCTCGAACATCACAGCCTGGCGCACTGCCATGGCGTCGTACGGCTGCAGGACCGTCTGGATGGGCTTGCGGCCCTCAGGTGGGGTCATGATG
>JAAYHO010000359.1 GCA_012735335.1 Gammaproteobacteria bacterium | reverse complement strand
TGCCAAGACACGAAATACAGCAGTGGAATCAATGACTTGCTAAAACAACAAAAAGAAAAGCGGCAATAGCGGCAAGAGCCCTTGCCGCTATTGCCGCTGCCGCAGAACAGAATCAGCGCAGATTGATAATGGTCTGGGTTACCGCATCTTCGGTCTGAATGGTCTTGGCGTTGGCCTGGTAGTTACGCTGGGCCACGATCAGGTTGATCAGCATTTCCGACAGATCGACGTTGGACTGTTCCAGGGCCCCGGACTGCACCACCCCGTGGGTACCGCTGCCCGGTGCGCCGACAACCGGCTCACCGGATGCACTGGACTGGGCCCAGGCTGTGTCGCCCAGCGGCTTGAGGCCCTGCTGGTTGGCGAAGGTGGCCAGTACCAGCTGACCCTGGGTGCGGGTCTGGCCATTGGTGTAGCGGGCAACCAGCATGCCTGCATCGTCGATTTCCAGGCCGGCCAGCTCACCGGTGGTATAGCCGTCCTGCACTACCGAGGTCACGCCGAAACTCGAGGCGTACTGCGAGGAGCCGGTCAGATTCAGTGACAGCGACTGCATTTCGGCACCGGCGGGCTGACCGTTGACATCCAGCGGGGTCCAGTCGGTGATCTGGAAGTTGCCGTCGCCCATCAGCGCCCCGGCATTGTTGAAATTCAGCACATGGGGCTGGCTGCTGAAGGCAGGGTCGTTTGCCGGCACACCATCCAGGTTGCGCCCGTCAATCAGCACATGCATGTGCCAGGTGTTGGCACCGGTCTTGACGAAGTACTTGGACATGACGTGGGCGTTACCCAGACTGTCGTACACGTTGACCGAAGTGGAACTGTTGTAGGTGGAGGAGTCCGAGGGGTCGAACCCATTGACCGAGGCGGTGGTGGCGGCGGCCAGAGCGGCTGTCTCCGCTGCGGCTTCGGCAGCGGCCAGCTCCGCGGGGGTCGGGTTGGCAACGTCGCCGACGTTGGTCGGATCAGCCAGATAGGCATCGTAGGCACTGCTGTAGGTGGAATCGTAAACGGTCTGCGCCGCTGCCGGACGCACGTTGGTGGAGTTCAGGTTGAGCGTCGACTCGACCACGGTGGTGCGGTTCGGGTTGGCGGCCCGGGTATCGACGCGCAGGTCGGTGGGTACGCCCTCGTTGATGCGACCGGTCACGGCGTTCACCCCGTAACCCTGCAGGCGCTCTCCCTTGTTGTTGACAATGAAGCCTTCGCGGTCGGTCCCGAAGTAGCCGGCACGGGTATAGCTCAGCGCACCATTGTTGCTGGTGACGAAGAAGCCGTTGCCGTTGATCGCCAGATCCAGGCTGTTCTCGGTGTAGTTGATGTTGCCCTGGGTAAAGATCTGTGCCACGTTGTTCAGCACCACGCCGCTGCCCTGGGCGTTGGTGCCGGTGCCCAGGATGGATGCCGCGTAGACATCGCCGAACTCGGCGCGGGCGCTCTTGAAGCCAACGGTACTGGCGTTGGCGATGTTGTTACCGGTGATATTCAGATCGGAGGATGCCGCCCGGATACCACTAAGACCAATATTGAATGACATGATCAGACTCCTGTTTCGTACGCTACGGACGACGTGTTATTTACCGATAGTGAAAACATCCGACAGGCCGATACTGCCCAGACCTGCCAGGTTGAGAACCATTTCCCCGCCTTTACCCACGCCCAGCGAGACGCTGTCCACGTTGGCTGGTAACAGGGTGGCCAGCTGTACTGGCTCGCCGTCGATGCTGGCCTGCGCCTCGAAGCGGTATTTGCCGGGCGGCAAGGGATTGCCGCTGGCGTCCTGACCATCCCAGGCAAAGTCGATGATGCCGGTTTCCTGGGCGCCCATATTGACCGCGGCCACCATGC
>JAAYHO010000358.1 GCA_012735335.1 Gammaproteobacteria bacterium | reverse complement strand
GTTCATTTGGGAAGGCCCCAAATAAGCAACTGCCAGTTCCGGTCATCTTAGCTTCACAAAATTTGTTTAGCAAGATCAACGTGTTACGAATTTCAGGGTAACGCGCTGTGACAACCGGCAGGCAATCGTTTCGACCGCCGTGCTCTCGAAAGGCCGCTAATGTAATCGCCGGAGTGTCGCGAGTCAACCTTTCATCGCTAAATATTTCTGCAGTGCTGACCTGGCAGGCCGGTGCCACCACCAGATACCAGGGTTCATCCACTTCCACCGGGGTCAGTTGCTCGCCCACCCCTTCGGCCCAGGCGGCCCGTCCGCGGACGAATACCGGTACATCCGCGCCCAGCTGCAAGCCCAGTTCGGCCAGTCGGTCTTCCCCCAGCCGGGTATTCCACAGCCGATCCAGTCCGAGCAGGGTGGTGGCTGCGTCCGAACTGCCGCCGCCAATGCCGCCGCCCATGGGCAGACGCTTGTCCAGGCGGATGTCGGCCCCGAGCCGGGTGCCACTGGCCTGCTGCAGGCTGCGGGCGGCGCGGACGATCAGGTTGTCCTCGGCGGCGACGCCGGGCAGCTCGCTGGTCAGGCGGATCTGGCCGTCGTCGCGCGGCGTGAAATGCAGGGTGTCGCCATAATCAAGAAACTGGAACAGGGTCTGCAGCAGGTGGTAGCCGTCTTTCCGACGGCCGGTAATGTGCAGGAACAGGTTCAGTTTGGCCGGTGCGGGCAGGCTCAGGGTGGTACTCATTCGGCGGTTCGCGGTTCCCAGCGGGTGATGACAAGGGTCAGCAGCATATCGTAGCCGGACAGCTGCAGGCGCTGCGGCAGGGAAACTCCATTGATCTGCTGATAACGGCTGTATTCCACCGTCCAGCCGGACTGGGCCAGGCGCGCCAGTTGACTGTCCGGGTTGAGCTGCAGGCGGCTGGGGCTGTCCGGCGCGGGCAGCCCGCGTACCCACCAGAGCAGGTGTTCTACCGGCAGACGCCAGCCGACCTGCTGTTCCAGCAGATCCTCGGCGGAGGCGGCGCTCATGGTCGGTTGCCCGGCAATGTCCAGACTCACGCCCCGGTCACTGCCCTGGATGCGGGTCGCGCCACGACCCAGTGGGCCGGACAGGCGGATATCGTAATAATCCTGATCCTGCAGCCAGAGCACGGTGCCGCTGCCGGACTCGCTGGGTGCGCGTACCCCCAGTTTGCCCTGCAGGGTCCAGGCATCGAGGGGCAGCACCGCCTTGCGGTGCGCCTGCCAGGCGGCGGCATCGCCACCGAACTCGAGGGTTTCGCGCTGGTGCAGATTGCTGCAGGCGGCGAGGCTCAGCAGCAGAGCCAGCAGGAACAGGTTGCGCAGGGTTGGCATGCTCAGTCGGCCTTCAGACGTTCACGGGTGCTGTCGATCAGGGAGCTGTCCTCGGCCTGCTCGGCAGCGGCGTCCCATACGCGGCGGGCTTCGCGGTGCTTGCCCTGTTGCCACAGCACCTCGCCCAGATGCGCGCCGACCTCCGCATCGGGGTAGGCGGCGAAGGCGCGGCGCAGCAGTTCTTCGGCCAGCTCCAGATTGCCCAGCCGGTAGTGTACCCAGCCCAGGCTGTCGAGAATCGCCGGGTCCCGGGGTTTGAGTTCGTGCGCCTGTTCGATCATCTGCAGGGCTTCATCCAGCCGCTCGTTGCGGTCGGCCAGGGTGTAGCCCAGGGCGTTGAGGGCCATGGCATTGTCCGGTTCGTGCTGCAGGATCAGTTCCAGATCGGACTCCAGGCCGGCCGGGTCGCCGAGCCGCTCGGCGAGAATCGCCCGGGTGTAGAGCAGGCTGGTGTCGAGTTCGAACTGCTCCAGGGCGCTGTTGATCAGTTGCATGGCGCGCTGCGGGTGTGTCGACATCAGGGTTTCAACTTCCACCATGTACAGTTCCAGCGCCCGTTGCGGGTTGCTGTTGCGCTCGTCACGCAGGAAGTTGCCCAGCTCGTCGATCTGCTGCTGCTCGGCCAGCAGGCGGCTGATACGCAGACGTGAGGGCAGATATTCATCACCTACGCGGATGTTCTGCCACACGGCAATGGCCTGATCGGCCTGTCCGGCCTGCTCCAGGGCGTTACCGAGCTGGAAGGCCACGGCGGTGTTGTCCGGGTCCTGATCAAGCAGGTGCTGCAGGTCATTGATGGCGGCTTCCACATCACCGCTTTCCAGCTCGATCAACGCCAGCGCCAGCTGCATCTCGTCATCGTTCGGGTTCTGCCGCGCCAGCTCGCGGAAGTGGGTAATGGCCCCGGGGTAGTCCTCGGCATTGACCAGCATGCGAGCCAGCAACAGGCGCAGCCGGTGGTCATCGGGAAACTCCTGGACACCCTGTTCAAGTACAGCAATCGCCTTGTCCGGCTCGTTCAGTCCGGCATGCAGGCGGCTCTGCAGCATCACCGAGGCGCTGCTGCGCTGCTGTCGGGTATGCTTGTGCAGCAGGGCCAGTGCCTCTTCGCTGCGCTGGTCTTCATGCATCAGCAGGGCTGCGGCAAAACTCAGCTGTGGGTTGTCAGGGTGTTGCTGCAGCAGATCAAGCAGGGTGTTGAGCAGACCCTGGCGAGTTTCACTGTCGGTTTGCAGGGCGGCCAGCGCCAGCAGGTCAAAATGGGTATCATCCTGCAGTTGCAGTACCTGCCGCATGATGCGCATGGCATCGTCGTGCTGGCCGGCGCGGGCCAGTTGCAGGGCGGCGGCACGCAGGGCATCCGGGTTGTCCGGGGCCACTTCCACCCACAGCAGGGACATGTCCAGCGCCTGCTGCTGGGCGCCGAGGAACTCGGCAATTTCCATGGCCCGTTCGATGATGCCGGCATCCCGGGTGACGACCGCCTGCTCCAGATAGTTGTTCAGCGCCAGATCAAAGCGGTTGCGTTGCCCGCCGATCTCGGCGGCCAGCAGGGCATACAGGGTCTCGGCGGAAAACTGACCCTGAACCACCGGCTCCTCTTCTTTCGGTTCCGTCACGGCGGCTGCCACCGCAGGCGGAGTGGGTTCAGGGGCCGAGCCGGTGACCGCGCAGCCGCCAAGCGCCAGGCCAAGCGTCAGAATCAGAGCGCGGGAGGTAAAGGGTGCCGTCATGAATAGTCTCGTTGATCCGCCGTATGCAGCTGTCGCCAGCAGCTGAATGATACAGGATGAGTGGCAAACCCACAGTGCGCAAGTGCAAGGGAAAGGAAGGTGCTATTTTCCCCTTGTGCATGTGGGGAATTGATTGAAGTCCGTTTAAATAGGACAATTAACCGTTTTTAACCCGTGAATGTCGGGCTTATATCATTGAGGTGTCATGGGCTTTCTCGCAGTCGGGATCAATCACAGGACCGCTTCGGTAGACGTGCGCGAGCGTGTCGCTTTCGCGCCTGACCAGTTGGCCGATGCGTTGCAGCAATTGCGTGACGCCACGTCATCCCGGGAAGTGGCTATCCTTTCCACCTGTAACCGCACGGAAATCTACTGCACTCAGGATCATGCGAACCCGGGTCGGCTGATTGACTGGGTGGCGCGTTACCATGGGCTGGAACCGGAAGCGGTCGCCCAGTGCAGTTATGTCCACCAGGATGCCGGTGCGGTCAGCCATATGATGCGCGTGGCCGCCGGGCTGGACTCCATGGTGCTGGGTGAACCGCAGATTCTCGGGCAGATGAAGGATGCCTGGCAGTATGCGCGTACCGCCGGGACCCTCGGGCCACGGCTGGATCGGCTGTTCCAGAGCACCTTCAATACCGCCAAGCAGGTGCGTACCGATACCGCCATCGGCGCTAACCCGGTGTCCGTGGCCTTTGCCGCAGTCAGTCTGGCGCGGCAGATCTTCTCCGATCTGAGCCGCAGCACCGCGCTGCTGATCGGTGCCGGGGAAACCATTGCGCTGGTCGCCCGGCACCTCAACGAGCAGGGTGTCAGCAAGCTGATCATCGCCAACCGCACGCTGGAGCGGGCCGAGTCGGTGGCCACGCCACTGGGTGGCCGGGCGATCACCCTGAACCAGATTCCCGATGTGCTGCACGAGTGCGAGATCGTCATTGCCTCCACCGCCAGTCCGCTGCCGATTCTCGGCAAGGGAGCGGTGGAGCGAGCGCTGAAGAAGCGTCGGCACAACCCCATGTTCATGGTCGATATCGCCGTACCCCGGGACATTGAGCCGGAGGTGGGCAAGCTGGCCGACGTCTATCTGTACAGCGTCGATGACCTGCAGGAGGTCATCGAGGAAAACATGCGTTCCCGTCAGGACGCAGCGCAGGCGGCGGAACGCCTGGTCGAGCTGGGTACCGATGAGTTCATGCAGCGCCAGCGCGCCCGGGCGGCGGTGGATGTGCTCAAGCGCTACCGTCAGCAGGCCGAGCAGCAGCGCGATCAGGAACTGAGCAAGGCGCTGGCGAAACTGGAGCGCGGGAGCGACCCGGCACAGGTCATGACCGAGATGGCCCGCGCCCTGACCAACAAACTGCTGCATGAGCCCAGCGTGCAACTCAAGCGCATGAGTGCCGAGGGCCGCAGTGAATCCCTGTCGCTGGCCATGGAGCTGTTTGCGCTGGACGATGAAACGAACACAGCACAAGGCAAATCATGAAAGCGTCCCTGCTACAACGACTGGATACCCTGCGCGAACGCTTCGAGGAGCTGTCGGCACTGCTCAGCGATGCCGAGATCATCAGTGATCAGAACCGCTTCCGCGCCTACTCCAAGGAGTATGCCGAGCTGGAGCCGACGGTGCAGTGTTATGCCCGGTGGGTGAAGACCCATGCCGACCTGGATGAGGCCAACAGCCTGCTCAAGGATGCCGACCCGGACATCCGCGCCATGGCCGAGGATGATGCCGATAGCTGCAGCGCAGCGCTGGCCGAGCTGGAAGCGGAGCTGAACATACTGCTGCTGCCCCGGGACCCGGACGACGAGCGCAACGTGTTCCTGGAAATCCGCGCCGGTACCGGCGGCGACGAGGCGGCGATCTTTGCCGGTAACCTGTTCCGTATGTATTCGCGCTACGCCGAGAAACAGAACTGGCGCATCGAGGTGCTCTCGGAAAACCCCGGCGAGCACGGCGGTTACAAGGAGATCATCGCCAGAGTCGAAGGGCAGGGTGTGTATGCCCAGCTGAAGTTCGAGTCCGGTGCGCACCGGGTGCAGCGGGTGCCGGAAACCGAATCCCAGGGCCGCATCCATACCTCGGCCTGTACCGTGGCGATCATGCCCGAGCCGGATGAGCAGGCGGTGGTGGAGATCAACCCCGCCGACCTGCGGGTGGATACCTTCCGTTCATCCGGCGCCGGTGGTCAGCACGTCAACAAGACCGACTCGGCGATCCGCCTGACCCACATCCCCAGCGGCATAGTGGTGGAGTGTCAGGAGGAGCGTTCCCAGCACAAGAACCGCGCCAAGGCCATGGCGCTGCTGCAGGCGCGTCTGGCCAACCGCCAGCGCGAGGCCCATGAGAAGGCCATTTCCGACACCCGCCGCTCGCTGGTCGGCTCCGGTGACCGCTCCGAGCGCATCCGCACCTACAACTTCCCCCAGGGACGGGTGACCGATCACCGTATCAACCTGACCCTGTACAGCCTGGATCACGTCATCGAGGGCGAGCTGGAGGCAATCATCGAGCCGCTGCGCCGTGAGTACCAGGCCGACCAGCTGGCTGCGCTGGACAGCTGACATGGCCCACAGCATCGCGGCGCTGCTGGCGCAGGTCGCACTGCCCGATTCGGACACCCCCCGGCTGGACGCCGAGCTGCTGCTGGCCCATGTACTGGGCAAGCCGCGCAGCTATCTGCTGACCTGGCCCGAGCGCGAGCCGAACGCCGAGCAACTGGCCCGTTTCGAGGCCCTGCTGGCGCGCCGCCGTCAGGGCGAGCCGGTGGCCTACCTGCTCGGCGAGCAGGGCTTCTGGTCGCTGGCCCTGCAGGTCAGTGCGGATACCCTGATCCCCCGTCCGGATACCGAGCGGCTGGTTGAAGTGGCGCTGGAGCGGGGGCCGACCGGCCCGGCCCGGGTGCTGGATCTGGGTACCGGCACCGGTGCCATTGCTCTGGCACTGGCCAGTGAGCGCCCCGACTGGCAGGTGACCGGTGTGGACCGCATGCCGGGTGCGGTCACCCTGGCGCAAGCCAACCGCAGTCGCCTCGGGCTGGACAATGTTCGTTTCATGCAGAGCGACTGGTTCAGCGCGCTGGCTGGTCAGCACTTCGAGCTGATCGTCTCCAATCCGCCGTATATCGCCGCCGATGATCCGCATCTGCAGCAGGGGGATGTGCGTTTCGAACCGGCCAGTGCACTGGTCAGCGGCGCTGACGGGCTGGATGATCTGCGCCAGATCATTGAGGTTGCGCCAGAGTGTCTGAACCCCGGGGGCTGGCTGTTGCTCGAGCACGGCTGGCAGCAGGCGGAGGCGGTCTGCGCGTTGCTGGAACAACGTGGGTTCAGCCAAGTACAGGCTTGGCGTGACCTGGGTGGTCAGCTGCGGGTAAGTGGAGGGTGTTGGGGTGAATGATCAGCAACTGTTGCGTTACAGCCGCCAGATACTGCTGGAGCAGATTGATGTGGATGGTCAGCAGCGCCTGCTCGACAGCAGCGTACTGATCGTCGGCATGGGCGGGCTGGGCGGCCCGGCGGCGCTGTATCTGGCTGGCGCCGGCGTAGGTCGCCTGCTGCTGGCCGACGATGATCATGTCGACCTGACCAACCTGCAGCGGCAGATCATTCATGGCACCGCCGATCTGGATCGACCGAAGACCGCCTCCGCCGCTGAGCGGCTGGCGCAGTTGAACCCCGAGGTGCAGGTCCAGCAGCTGAATCAGCGTCTGCTCGATGAGCAGTTGCTGCAGGCGGTGGCCCAGGTCGACCTGGTGCTCGACTGCACCGACAACTTCAGCACCCGCCAGGCCATCAACCGGGCCTGTGTGGCGTTGCGTCGCCCGCTGGTATCCGGCGCGGCGATCCGTCTGCAGGGACAGGTCAGCGTCTTTGACCCACGGGATGACAGCAGCCCCTGCTATCAGTGCCTGTACGGTGATGGTGAGGATGTGGCGCTCAGCTGCAGCGAGGCCGGAGTGATCGGCCCGTTGGTCGGCATGGTTGGCAGCCTGCAGGCGCTGGAGGCGATCAAGCTGCTGGCGGGATTCGGCGTGCCGCTGACCGGCCGTCTGCTGCTGATCGATGCCCTGCACAGCGGCTTTCGTGAACTGCGCATCAAGCGTGACCCCGGCTGTGGCTGTTGTGGAGCGCCGGGCTGATGTCCGAGCAGCCCATAGGGGTGTTCGACTCCGGCGTCGGCGGTCTGTCGGTGCTGCGCGAGATACATCAGCTCCTGCCGCAGGAGTCGCTGCTGTATGTCGCCGACAGCGGCTTTGTGCCCTACGGGGAAAAGCCCCCGGAACTGATCGTCGAGCGCAGCTGCCGTATCGCCGAATTTCTGCTGGAGCAGGGTGCCAAGAGTCTGGTGGTGGCCTGCAATACCGCCACCGCTGCGGCGGTGGGCGAGCTGCGGCTGCGCTATGCGGTGCCGATCATCGGCATGGAACCGGCGGTCAAGCCCGCCACCCTGGCCACCCGCAGCGGGGTAGTGGGGGTGCTGGCCACCACCGGCACCCTGCGCAGTGCCCGCTTTGCCGCCTTGCTGGATCGCTTTGCCGGGTCGGTGCGGGTGATTACCCAGCCCTGCCCGGGACTGGTGGAATGCATCGAGCGGGGTGAGTTGGACAGCGAACCTCTCGCCCGCCTGCTGGCCGACTATACTCAGCCGCTGCTGGAGGCCGGTTGTGACACCCTGATCCTCGGGTGCACTCACTACCCCTTCCTCAAGCCCTTGTTGCAGCGCATCCTGCCAGCCGATATTCAGTTGGTGGATACCGGTGCAGCGGTGGCGCGCCAGCTGCAGAACAAACTGCGCGAGTTTGCTCTGCTGGCGCAGGGACCGGCGCAGCCAGCGCGGTTCTGGAGCAGCGGCGATGCAGCTCTGCTGCAGCGAGTGCTGCCAAGTCTGTGGAAAGAAACTGCACCCTTGGTGCAGGAGCTATCCTTGTAGCAAAACGCAACGGAACCAGAAACCGTGGCGTGTATCAAAAACGTACAACTCTGGTAAGGAAACAAGATGATGAAGAGAGCTGCCCTGGTATTATCCTGCGCCATGTCCTCAGTGCTGCTGATGCCTGCGGCCCATGCGCTGGATGGCATTACCGTGCAAATCGGTGAGTCCTCCGAGAGTACCACCACCTATCGTCTGGGTGCCCAGTTCGAGTTCGGGCGCACACTGTGGCAAAGCGACTCCGGCGGTGTCCGGCTGGATGGCTACTGGGATGCAGGTGTCACTCGCTGGAGTAGTCTGGATGCCACCAGCCTGAGCCTGACGCCGATGTTCCGGCTGAGTTTCGGCACCAGTGATGGCGGTATCACCCCCTTTGTGGAAGGCGGCATCGGCGCGTCCTACTTCACCGAAACCGATCTGGACGATCAGGATCTGGGCAGCAAGTTCCAGTTCGAGGATCGACTGGGTGTCGGTCTGCGCTTCAATAACGGATCGGAAGTCGGCGCACGTTACTACCACTATTCCAACGCCGGCATCAAAAAGCCCAACAACGGCATTGATATGGCCGCGCTGTACTATCGCGTGTCCTTCTAGATTCAGATCGGGCATGGATGCTCTGCGACTGACCGCCCCGGTCAGCTATCCAGCAGTGCTCTGGCGGCCTGTCGGCCACTGAGCCAGGCGTTTTCAATACGCCCACCCAGACACCAGTCCCCACATACATACAGACTCAACCTTGGCGCAGCCAGCGCACCCCATTTCAGTTGCTCCGCCGGGCGAGCCTGGGGCCAGTAGTGTGCCTGACTGTCCAGCGGCTCGGGCAGGCGTTGGCCGGTAACCCGCTCCATGGCCAGGGCCAGTTCGGCAACCACCGCAGCCGCTGGCAACTGCACATGCTGCTCCGCCCAACTGGCGGTGGACTGCAGTACCCAGGACTCATTACCCGAGCGCTGCGGCTTGCTGTTGTTGCGTGCCAGCCAGTCCAGCGGGCCGTCGCGTACAAAGCAGGCATCCACCAGCGTCGGCAGCGGCTGGGCAAACTCCAGCAGCACACTCCAGCAAGGGCGCATGCGTACCCGGGCCACATCCTGCTGCAGGGAGGGAGCAACGCAGAGCAGGGCACTGGCCTGTTCCGCCGGGGTGGCCAGTATCAGTGCGCGGAACGGGCCGTATTCGTTGCCATCGGCGTCCCGCAACAGCCACTCACCCTGGGCAGTGCGCTGCAGCTGGCTGATATCCGCCTGGCGTATCTCCAGCCCCTGTTGCAGGTAGCCGGCGAGAGACGCCATGCCCGGTACGGCAACCAGCCGCTGGATATCATCCGCCGAGGAGCGCAGGCCGTGCTCCAGATCCTGTTGGTACAGCTGGGGCGACCATTCGACGATCCAGCCCCGGGCTTCCCAGTCGCGGCAGGCCTGGCGGAAGGCCGGGTGGCGTACGGTGAAGTACTGGGCGCCCAGGTCGGCCCGGGTATCCTGTCCCAGGCGACCACCCGGCGCAGGCTCGCAGTCGAACAGGGTAACAGCGGTACCGGCTTCGTTCAGGGTGGTGGCGGCGCTCAGCCCCGCCAGTCCGCCGCCGATGACGGCAACCCCCGGTTTGTTGTCTTGCATGGATGCGGCATCCTT
>JAAYHO010000357.1 GCA_012735335.1 Gammaproteobacteria bacterium | reverse complement strand
GAAAACTCCTAGGCTCGCGACTGCCTTTTTCCGCCCATCACGGCGGTCCGTGATTCGCTGCAGCATATGGGGTAACCGATTGATCGAACTGATTCTGGGCGGTGCCCGCTCCGGCAAGAGCCGCCTTGCCGAACAGCTGGCCAGTGCCTCGGGGCTGGAGGTGGTGTATATCGCCACCAGCCAGCCCCTCGATGACGAGATGCGCCAACGTATCCAGCACCACCGGCAGAGTCGGCCGGCCCATTGGCAGACGATAGAAGAGCCGCTGGCACTGGCGGGGGTGTTGCAACAGCAGGCTGCTTCCGGACGCTGCCTGCTGGTTGACTGCCTGACCCTGTGGCTGACCAATCTGTTATTGCACGACGACGGGCAGCGCCTGGAACAGGAGCGCCGACAGCTGCTGAATACGCTCGGCAGCTTGCCGGGACATATCATTCTGGTCAGCAATGAAACCGGTATGGGGGTAGTGCCCATGGGGGAATTGAGTCGCCGCTATGTGGATGAGGCAGGGTGGCTGCATCAGGCATTGGCCGAGCGCTGCGACCGGGTGCAGTTCTGCGTTGCCGGCTTGCCGATGCTGCTCAAGGGCGCAGACAAATGATCCTGGGAGAGTGAGATGACAACAGCATGGTGGCTGGAGCCGGTGGCTCCGCTGGATCTGGCGGTACAGCAGCAGGCCTGGCAGCGGCAGCAGCAACTGACCAAGCCTGCGGGGGCGCTGGGGCAACTGGAGCAGGTCGCGGTACAACTGGCCGCCTGGCAGGGTGACCCGACTCCGCAGTTGCAGCGGGTGTGGATCAGCGTCTTTGCCGGCGACCATGGTGTGGCCGTGGAGGGGGTGTCTACGGTGCCGCAGGCGGTGACCGGACAGATGCTGCGTAATTTTGCCAACGGTGGTGCGGCCATCAGCGTCATGGCGCGGCAGCTGGGGGCGACCCTGGATCTGCGGGATCTTGGTCTGGCTGTGCCCATCGAGCCGTTGCCGGGCGTACATCACCTGAACCTGGCCCCGGGCAGCGCCAATCTGCTGCGTGAACCGGCCATGAATGCAGTGCTGTGCCGACAGGCAATGCAGGCGGGGCGTCAGGCCGTGCTGGATGCGCTCGAGCAGGGCACGCAACTGTTCATCGCCGGTGAGATGGGGATCGGCAATACCACGCCGGCCTGCGCCATGGCCAGCGTGCTGCTGGACAGGCCGGTGGCAGAACTGGTCGGGCTGGGTACCGGGCTGGATGCCACTGGTCTGCAGCACAAGACCCGGGTGATTGAAGCAGCGGTTGAGTTGCATCGACCGGATTGCCGGGATGCCTTTGATATTCTGCGCTGTCTCGGCGGGCTGGAGGTTGCCGCCATTGCCGGTGCCTACCTGGCCGCCGCCCAGCAGGGTATCCCGATGCTGGTGGACGGTTATATCTGCTCCACCGCGGCGCTCTGTGCCGTGCGGCTGAATCCCGGCGCACGGGATTGGATGCTGTTTGGCCATCGCAGTGCCGAGCCCGGTCATGCTGCGGTACTGCAAGGGCTGGGCGCCGAGCCGCTGCTGGATCTGGGCATGCGCCTGGGTGAAGGTACCGGTGCGGCGGCTGCGGTGCCCCTGCTGCGCATGGCCTGCGCCCTGCACAATGGCATGGCGACTTTTGCCGAAGCCGCCGTGGCCGCCGGGTCTGCTCAGTGTTGACGCTGGATCTGCTGCGCCACGGTGAGACCGAGCTTGGCGGCGGCTTCCGCGGCAGTCTGGATGATCAGCTTACTCCGACCGGCTGGCAGCAGATGCGTCAGGCCACCGCCAGCCCGGAGCACTGGGATGCCATTGTCAGTTCCCCTCTGCGCCGCTGTGCCGACTTTGCCTTTGAACTGGCCGAGCAGTGCCATCTGCCGCTGATGTTGCAGGACGGATTGCGGGAACTGCACTTTGGCGACTGGGAAGGCAGGCATGCCAGCGAACTCATGCAGGAACATGCCGAGGATCTGGGGCGGTTCTGGGCTGCACCCTATGAGTTCACCCCGCCGGGTGGCGAACCCATGCTGGCGTTCGAGGAACGGGTACTGAATACCGTCAATGAGCTGTATCAGCGCCGCGCCGGAGAACATCTGCTGCTGGTCATCCATGGCGGGGGGATGCGCTTGCTGACGGCCCGGGCTCGCCGACTGGAGCGGGACCAGTTGCTGCAGGTCGAGATAGGCCACGGCCAGCGAATACGTCTGCAACTGGACGCCCGGGGAGAGTTTCACGAATGCCATTGTTGATTGCATTGCAGTTTCTGACCCGCTTGCCGGTGCGCCTGCCCGGACTGCCGACACCACAGGAGAATGGGCGCTCGCTGCTCTGGTATCCGCTGGTTGGGCTGCTGATCGGCAGCTTGCTGGTACTGGCGTGGCTGCTGTTGCAGGGCGTGTCGACCGGGCTGCAGGCCGCGCTGCTGCTGGCAATCTGGGTCTGGCTCAGCGGTGGGCTGCACCTGGACGGTCTGGCTGACACGGCCGATGCCTGGGTCGGTGGCTATGGCGACCGCGAGCGGACTCTGGCAATCATGAAGGATCCGGCCTGCGGCCCGATCGGGGTGATCACCCTGGTATTGCTGTTGTTGCTCAAGTGGGCGGCGCTGGTTGCCCTGCTGGAGTCGGGTCAGTGGTTGCCCTTGTTGTTGGCGCCCTGGTTGGGGCGCTGGATACTGCCTTTGCTGCTGCTGACCACAGACTACGTGCGACCCGGAGGGATGGGGCATACCCTTGCCGAGCATATGCCCCGCGCCAGTCTGCCCCTGCTGCTGACGGTGCATGCGTTGGGCATGCTGTTATGCGGCTGGTCCGGATTGCTGGCATTGCTGCTGGCGCTGCTGGTCTGGCTGCTGGTGCGCCATTACCTCCGCGCCCGACTCGGTGGAACTACCGGAGATACGGCAGGCGCATTGGTGGAATTGGTGGAGGTGGTGGTGCTGATAGGTTGCGCCATTGCGTGACGTCGCGGACTGTCTGCTTGCGAGTGTGCAACTTCGTGGCAATCCATGGGCGCCGAGCCACTGCACACACTGGATTGCCGCGCTTCGCTCGCAATGACGGGGTGTGCTGAGCTGAGCGGTGCTGTTGCCCCCTATCGTCATTGCAAGGAGCGCAGCGACGTGGCAATCCACGGGCCCAAGCATTTCCCGCACCCACTGGATTGCCGCGCCTTCGGCTCGCAATGACGGGGGATGTGGACGGTGTTGGGTGACGCGGTTCAACCTCAACGTCATTGCGAGGAGCGCCAGCGACGTGGCAATCCACGGGCCTAGGCATTCCCCGCACCCACTGGATTGCCGCGCCTTCGGCTCGCAATGACGGGGGATGTGTACGGTGCAGGGTGGCGCGGTTCAACCTCAACGTCATTGCCAGGAGCGCAACGCCGTGGCAATCCACGGGCCTAGGTATTTCCCCGCACCCACTGGATTGCCGTGCCTTCGGCTCGCAATGACGGGGGATGTGTACGATGCAGGGTGGCGCGGTTCAACCTCAACGTCATTGCGAGAAGCGCCAGCGACGTGGCAATCCATGGGCCCGGAGTGTCCGGCTCGCTCTGGATTGCCGCGCTTCGCTGGTAATGACGGGATAGTCGAGGATCAGTCCTGTTTTACCGGTGCGCCGACCACCGGTTGCCCGTCCATGGTCGCTTCCTTGAGCACTATCTGATAGTGCTGCCCATCGGTTTCCACCTGACTCAGACGCACCAGCAGGTAGTTCCAGTCCTTGGCGAACCACAGGGTGGTTTCCCGTTTGGCGTCGGGTTCGCGTACCCGTTCCACTTCCACCGCATCGAACTGGCCGTTGCGGGTGGTGACGCGCTGCTCGCCGGTGACACGGAACTGGTACTGGTCGATATCGTCGCCATCCACCACCAGATAACTCATCTCGCGTTTGCCTGCCATCAGGTCCCGCTGCAGGGCCAGTTGATAGGTGGTCTTGTCGAGCAGGCCGGGTTGGGTGGGCAGGGTGAAGGCTTCCTTCTTGTGGACCCCGCGTACTTCGCCGCTGGCCCAGTCGAAGGTCTGGGTGGTTTCCCGGCTGCGGCCGAGGCCCTTGCGCTGGTAGTGGTAGTTGAGGGGGACGACCTGTTCATTGTCCAGTGTCAGGGTGCTCTGCTCGGACAGCCGGGCGACGAACATGCTGGCGTTGAAGCTCAGTGACCAGCTGCCGTCCTCATTCTGCGCGAGGCTGTGGATGGCTTCGCCGTTGACCGGGATACTCTTCATGTCCGCTGCGTAGCTGGCGGTGAAGGGCACCAGCGGCTGGGCCAGGGCCAGGCTGCTGCCCAGGGTCAGCGTGGCAGCCAGCAGCCAGCGGGCCGGGCGGCGGCACAGGGGGGAGAACATATCAGTCATTGCGGTGACCTCGCATGTCTGTTTCGAATTGATCCAGCCGTAAGCCGCTGGGCGCGATGGGGCTGCCATCCAGCTGCACCTGGCCGTCGACCAGGGCGACACGCCCGCTGATACACAATCGGGCAGCCAGTGGATAGAGCTGATGTTCGGTCTGGCGTACCCGTTCAGCCAGGGTATCCGGGGTGTCGTCGGCCAGCACGGGTACATGGGATTGCATGATGGCCGGGCCGCCGTCGAGTTCTTCGGTAACGAAGTGTACGGTGGCGCCGTGCTCGCTATCACCGGCTTCCAGTGCCCGCTGATGGGTGTGCAGACCGGTATATCTGGGGAGCAGGGAGGGGTGGATATTCAGCAGCCGCCCCTGATAGTGGGTGACGAACTCCGGGGTCAGGATGCGCATGAACCCAGCCAGAATCACCCAGCCGGGCTGATAGCGGTCTATCAGCTCGGCCAGTGCCCGATCGTAACTGGCCCGGTCCGCAAAGCTGCGGTGGTCCAGTACCTCGGTGGGGATACCCGCCTGCGCCGCGCGCGTCAGTCCATAGGCATCGGCGCGGTTGGAGATGACCGCGACGATATCGGTCTGCTCGGGATGCAGGTGGTCGATGAAGGCCTGCAGGTTGCTGCCCGATCCGGAGATCAGAATGACAGTGCGGCAACTCACGTATCAGCGGCCGTTACGCAGTACAACAGCCTCGCCGCTGGCGGCGGCCTGTTCGATGCTGCCGATGATCCACGGCTGTTCGCCGGCCTGCTGCAGCACCTGCATGGCGCGCTCGGCCTGATCGGCTGCGACGCAGACGACCATGCCGACACCGCAGTTGAGCACCCGGTGCATTTCGGTCTCGTCGACGTTGCCCTGCTCCTGCAGCCAGTTGAATACCGCCGGACGCTGCCAGCTGCTCAGGTCGACAACGGCGCTGGCACCTTCGGGCAGTACCCGGGGCAGGTTTTCCAGCAGACCGCCGCCGGTGATGTGGGCCATGGCCTTGACCGCACCGGTCTCACGGATCAGTTGCAGCAGCGCCTTGACGTAGATGCGGGTCGGCGCCATCAGCAAGTCGGTCAGCGGCTGGCCGTCCAGTTGCACATTCCGGATGTCGGCACCGGCTACCTCGATGATCTTGCGGATCAGCGAGTAACCGTTGGAGTGCGGGCCGGAGGAGGGCAGGGCCAGCAGTACATCGCCGGGCTGAACCTTGCTGCCGTCGATGATCTCGGACTTTTCCACCACGCCGACACAGAAGCCGGCCAGGTCGTAGTCGTCGCCTTCGTACATGCCGGGCATTTCCGCGGTTTCACCACCGACCAGCGCGCAGCCTGCCAGCTCGCAGCCGGCACCGATGCCGGTCACCACCTGGGCGGCAACATCGACGTTGAGCTTGCCGGTGGCGTAGTAGTCGAGGAAGAACAGCGGCTCGGCACCGCAGACCACCAGATCGTTGACGCACATGGCGACCAGGTCGATGCCGATCTGATCGTGCTTGTCCAGGTCGATGGCCAGACGCAGCTTGGTGCCGACGCCATCGGTGCCGGAGACCAGCACCGGCTGTTGGTAACCGGCAGGGATTTCACACAGCGCGCCGAAGCCGCCGAGGCCTCCCATGACTTCCGGACGGGCGGTGCGTTTGGCGACATGCTTGAT
>JAAYHO010000356.1 GCA_012735335.1 Gammaproteobacteria bacterium | reverse complement strand
GTGCTGGCGGCACGCACTGGATTGCCGCGCTTCGCTCGCAATGACGTTGGGGGCAAGGGCCGGCTCCGAGTAGCGCTGCTCCACTCCCCGTCATTGCGAGGAGCGTAGCGACGTGGCAATCCATGGGCTCGGTGCTGGCGGCACGCACTGGATTGCCGCGCTACGCTCGCAATGGCGGTGGTAGCTAGAGGGTAAAATCCCTCAGCAGATAACCTTCCATATTCACCTCCAACACCCATCCTGCCTTATCCCAATCCCCCAACACAATCCGCTGCACTGCTTTGCCATCAATCTCCAGCGGATGCACTGCCGGGCGATGGGTGTGGCCGTGGATCAGGGTGGTGGCCTGGTGTTTGCGCATCACCCGCAGCACTTCGTCCTGATTGACGTCGGTGATATCCAGCGCCTTGTAGCGGGTCCGTTGCTGGCTTTCGTTGCGCAGTTTGCGGCCGATGCGGTGGCGGGTTTTCAGTGGGAGGTTGCGCAGGATGAACAGGCTGAGAGGGTTGCGCAGCCAGCGGCGCATGCGCATGTAGCCGATATCATCGGTGCACAGGCTGTCGCCGTGCATCAGCAATACAGGTTCGCCGTTCAGCTTGATCACCGTTGGGTCATTCAGCAGAGTGCAGCCGGAGCGGCGGCAGAAGTCCTTGCCGATGAGAAAGTCCCGGTTGCCATGCATCAGGTGGATGCGTGTGCCGCGGCGGGACAGGGCGAGCAGGGCGCTGCTGACCTGGTCGGCGAGTGGGTCGGGGTTGTCGTCGCCGAGCCAGACTTCGAAGAAGTCGCCGAGGATATAGAGGGCCTCGGCCTGGCTGGCCTGCTCGTCGAGAAAACGCAAAAACGCCCGGGTAATGTCCGGGCGTTGTGCTTCCAGATGCAGATCCGATATGAACAGATAACGCATCTGCGGGTATTACTCGACCAGCTCGGCGCGCTCGATGATCACGTCGTCTGCCGGTACGTCCTGGTGACCGGCACGGCTGGTGGTGCGCACGGCCTTGATCTTCTCAACCACGTCCATGCCTTCGCTGACCTTGCCGAACACCGCGTAGCCCCAGCCCTGGGTGGTCTGGGCGGTGTGGTTGAGGAAGCTGTTGTCAGCCACGTTGATGAAGAACTGCGCGCTGGCTGAATGCGGGTCCATGGTGCGGGCCATGGCGACGGTGCCGACTTCGTTGCCGACGCCGTTGTTGGCTTCGTTCTTGATCGGCGCGCGGGTGTCCTTCTGGCTCATGCCGGGCTCGAATCCGCCACCCTGGATCATGAAGTTGTTGATCACCCGGTGGAAGATGGTGTTGTCGTAGTGGCCGTCACGCACATACTGCTTGAAGTTCTCGACTGTCTCCGGTGCCTTGTCGGCGAAGAGTTCCAGGGTAATGACCCCGTGGTTGGTATGCAGCTTGACCATGCGGTTGATCCTCGGCTTGGATAAATAAAGATTGCCATGCTATCAGCTGGGGCGGATTCAGGCATCCATGAGTTTAGGGTATGATGGACACCTTTTTTGGCCGGACGGGTTCAGGCGCTGCCGCCCGTCTGCTGATCAATATCGCCGTGTTTCTTTACACCGCCCAGGATGAGCCCCGAAATACCTATGAATAAACCGGAAACCACGCCACCCGCCCACTTTCTGCGCCAGATCATTCAGGCTGACCTGCAG
>JAAYHO010000047.1 GCA_012735335.1 Gammaproteobacteria bacterium | reverse complement strand
GGGTTCTGCTCCAGATGGCGCAGCATCAGCCGGTTGCTGAAGCCGATCAGTTTGACCGGTTCCAGTGCCTCTGCGCATACGGGGAATACCGAACGCTGCATGAACATGATGGCTTCGGCAAAGGTATGGCCGGGGTTGATGATCTCGACAACCTTTTCCTTGCCGTCAGCGGAGATGCGGTACAGTTTGACCTTGCCGGTCTGCACCAGATAGAAGCGTTCGGCCGGATCACCCTGACGCTGGATCAGACCCTGTGGTGGATACTCACGCACCTGGGCATCGGCCAGCAGCTCTTCCTGGGCCTGTTTGTTGAAATGAGAAAACAGCGGGTGATGCAGAATAAGCTGCTGTTGTTCCTGAGTCAGAGTCATAGCCGCCTGTCCATGATGAATTGATGGCAGGGTAAGCATTTACCTGTCGGCATGCCATACCCCCGTGGTTCCATTATAAGCTGTCCGCCGGGCAGATCGTCGTTGATCCGGCGGGCCAGGGGCTTATCCGGGCATCCCTTGATATGCGTCAAAGTAGCGCACGGGGGAAGTGCGTACTCTGCCGTACATCAGCAGACACGTACCGGAGCAACCTTTCCATGTCCGATCCAGTCAGTTGGGATACGGGTTTGATTCGCCGCTATGATAAGGCCGGACCGCTTTATACTGCTTATCCAACCCTGGCCCAATATTACGACGGGATTCTCCCTACCGATCTATACACCGCGCTCAGGGAAAGCAGCCGGGTAGGGCGGCCCCTGTCCCTGTATGTACATATTCCGTTCTGTGCCAACACCTGCCACTACTGTTACTGCACCCGGGTCATCACCAAGGACCGCAGTCGCGCCCAGCCCTATCTGGCTGCGCTGTACCGGGAGATTGATCTGATCAGCGATCAGGTCGCCATGCAGTCCCCGGTCGAGCGCCTGCATCTGGGTGGGGGCACGCCGACCTTTCTCGGGCATGCCGATCTCAGTGAGCTGATGGCCAGGCTGCGCTCGCGCTTTCGCCTGCATGACGATGATACCGCAGACTACAGTGTAGAGGTGGATCCCCGTGAGGCCGACTGGACGACTCTGGGCCTGTTGCGTGAGCTGGGCTTCAATCATGTCAGCCTGGGTGTGCAGGACCTGGATCCTGAGGTGCAACGGGCGGTCAATCGCCTGCAGAGTCTGGAGCAGACCCAGACCGTAATGGACGCCGCCCGGGCGCTGGCCTACCGCTCGGTGAACATGGACCTGATCTACGGCTTGCCCCGGCAGACTCCGGCGTCCTTCGCGCGGACCCTGGAACAGGTGATCGAGATGAAGCCCGATCGGCTGACCCTGCGCAACTATACGCATCTGCCGGAGCTGTATCCGCCGCAGCGGCATATCTGCGCGGCGGAACTGCCGGATCACGATACTCGCCTGGGTATCTACGGCGCCAGCCAACAGCGACTGCTGGAGGCCGGTTATCGTTTTATCGGCATGGGTCAGTTTGCCCTGCCGGACGACAACCTGAGTCTGGCCCGGGAAACCGGTATGCTCAACCGTTGCCTGCAGGGTTATGTGGCGGGTGAGGAGTGTGATCTGATCGGGCTGGGGGTGTCGGCCATCAGTCAGGTCGGCGATCTGTATTGCCGCAACAGCTGCGACCTGCAGGAGTACCAGCAGCACCTTGCGCTGGGACGCCTGCCCATCCGCAATGGGCTCAAGTGCAGTGCTGATGATCGCCTGCGTCGGCTGCTCATCCAGCAGTTGATGTGTCACTTCAGGGTGAACTTCCGCGAGATCGAGCAGCGCTTCAAGATTGATTTTGCCGCCTATTTTGCCGACTGCATGGGCATGTTGCGACAGATGCAGGGCGATGGGCTGATTCACCTGAGTGCCGATGGCATGGAGGTCCTGCCGGTCGGCAGGCCGCTGATAGCGCGTATCTGCATGGTCTTTGATGCCTACCAGTACGCCATTGATGGCAAGCGCTACGCCAGCATTCTCTGACCGGGGAGAGGTCAGCTGTGCACTGCGGAGGCATGCGGAGCCTGTATAATGGCCGATTCTTCTGGCTCATTGAAACGACAGGCTTCCTATGCAACCGAAAATCAGAATTGGCATCGCCGGTTACGGCAACCTCGGGCGGGGTGTGGAATTGGCTATTGCCCAGAGCCCCGATATGCAGCTGGTCGGCGTGTTTACCCGACGCGATCCGGCCAGCGTCAGCCTGCTGGATGCCCAGGTACCGGTCTACCCACAGGATGATATTGCCCGCTTCCAGGATCAGATCGATGTGCTGATCCTGTGTGGCGGCTCAAAGAATGACCTGCCCGAACAGGGCCCGGCCATGGCCGCGCTGTTCAACACCGTGGACAGCTTCGACACCCACGCCACCATTCCCGAATACCATGCAGCCCTTGATCAGGTCGCTCGCCCCGCTGGCAAGACCGCGATGCTTTCGGTCGGCTGGGATCCGGGACTGTTCTCCCTCAACCGCCTGTACGGCGAGGCGATTCTGCCGGTCGGCGCGACCTATACCTTCTGGGGCAAGGGGCTGAGTCAGGGGCATTCCGATGCGGTACGCCGGGTGCCGGGGGTCAAGGCCGGGGTGCAATACACCATTCCCGCCGAAGCGGCGATAGAGCGGGTCCGCAATGGCGAATTGCCGGAGCTGGCCACCCGGGAGAAACATAAGCGTGAATGTCATGTGGTATTGGCCGAAGGCGCGGACGCAGCTGAAGTAGAGCAGGCGATTGTCAGCATGCCGCATTATTTCGCCGATTACGACACCAGCGTCACCTTCATCAGCGAAGAGGAACTGAAGCGCGATCACAGCGCCATGCCCCATGGCGGCGTGGTAATCCGCAGCGGTACCTCCGCCGCCGGAACCAACCAGGTGATGGAATACACCCTGAAACTCGGCAGCAACCCCGAGTTCACCGCCGCCGTGCTGGTAGCCTGCGCCCGCGCCACCTGGCGCCTGAATCAGAGCGGTGTAATCGGTGCGCAGACGGTGCTGGATGTGGCGCCGGGACTGTTGTCGCCCAAGTCAGCGGCGCAGCTGCGGAAGGAGCTGTTGTAAGGTTTTACTCCCCCCTCTCCCCTCGCGGGAGAGGGGGAAGCCTCCAAGTGTCTAAATCACCCCGGCCGCCCATCCGGCCTCGGTGCCAGCAGGATCGGCGTGTAGTACCAGACAAACAGGGCAAAGGCCACCGCCCAGCAAAGGGACGCCAGCCAGTACCCGGTCAGCGGCATGGGAATGCTCAGCCAGACCCGCAGCGGTACTGCCAGGTTGATCAGGATAAAGGCGATACTCATGGCAGCTGCCGGTTCCAGCGGGCGGCCGGTGTGGCCCAGACTGACCCGGGAGATCATCGCCAGAATCATGCCGCCCATGCCGCCAATGGCCAGCAGGTGGGTGGCCTGACTGAAGCCCAGCAGCCAGCCGCCGTGCCACAGGGCCATGGCGATCAGCGCCAGCGCCAGCCAGGCGTAGGACAGATGCAGCGACCAGAGCAGTGGTACCTTCCAGAGCTGCGGATGATGCCAGCGCAGCAGACGCAGCAGATGGCCCAGACCCAGCAGCAGATAGATGGGTGCCTGCCACGGCGAAGGGCGCAGGCCGATGCCACTGAGCATCAGTAGTGCGACCAGTACACTGCCAACCATCAGCAGGTTATCCAGTCGGGGCAGGGCGGGGATCTGATCGGTCAGGCCCAGACCGCGTTGGGTAAAGAAGGGAATCACCCTTCCGCCAATCAGGCCCATCAGTCCGGCGATCAACCAGAGCGCGGCAGTGGCGCCGTGACGTTGCAGGGCAAAGTCATCCTGCGCCAGTCCGGCCAGAGCCAGCAGGTTGCACAGAGTCAGCAGGACCAGCATTACCAGCACCGGATAGTTACGGGTCTGCCTGACCTTGAACAGCAGGCGGCCGATGACCAGCGCCACCAGTGGTAGAAACAGCAGATCCACCGGGATCAGCAGCCAGAGTGGCGCATCGAACAGCCATACCAGACGCCCGGCCAGCCACAGCGCTGC
>JAAYHO010000355.1 GCA_012735335.1 Gammaproteobacteria bacterium | reverse complement strand
GGCATCATCTGCCTGGTCGGCGGGCAACTGCTGCTGGAGCACGTACTGGCCTCAACCCTGCCGCTGGCGCTGGTCATCGAACTGGCCGGCGGCCTGCTGTTCATTGCGCTGCTGATGCGCGGAGTCAGACAATGATTGAAACCCGTGGAGTATCCAAACGCTACGGCGATACCCTGGTGGTGGACGATGTCAGCCTGAGCATTCCCAAGGGCGGCTTCACCTCCATCATCGGGCCCAATGGTGCGGGCAAGTCGACCCTGCTGTCGATGATCAGCCGCCTGACGCCGATGAATGCGGGCAGTGTGGTGGTGGACGGCATGGACATCACCCGCACCCCGGGCAATGTGCTGGCTCGCCGGCTGTCGATTCTGCGCCAGGACAACCAGACCAGCCTGCGTCTGAGCGTGCGCGATCTGGTGGCCTTCGGGCGCTTTCCGCACTCCGGCGGGCGGCTGACCGCCGAGGACATGCGTCATGTGGATGAGGCCATGGATTATCTGCGGCTCAACGAGTACCGCGACCGGCCGATCGACGAGCTGTCCGGCGGTCAGCGCCAGCGCGCCTATGTGGCCATGGTCATGTGCCAGGACACCGACTATGTGCTGCTGGATGAGCCGCTGAACAATATCGACATGCGCTTTGCCGTGGACATGATGCAGCTGCTGCGCCGGGCGGCGGACGAGAAGGGCAAGACCGTGGTGGTGGTGCTGCACGACATCAACTTTGCCTCCTGCTATTCCGATCACATTATCGCCATGCGCCAGGGCAAACCGGCCTACCAGGGTACCCCGGAAGAGATCATCCGTGATGAGGTGCTGCGCGATCTGTACGAGATGGATATCCGCGTGCATGAGGTGAACGGGCAGCGGATCAGTGTGTATTTTCGGATGTAGCGCGATACTGCTCCGCCTCGGCAATCACCCAGTCCCGGAATCCCAGCAAGGTGGCTGATTCGGCCTTGCGCTCGGGGATCACCAGATAATAGGCGTGACTGCTGTCGAAGCTGTGCCGGTTGGCGATCACCAGTCGTCCGCTGTCCAGTTCGTTGCGGATCAGGAAGGGTGGGATCAGCGCTACGCCCATGCCGTGCATGGCGGCCTGGGCCAGCATGGAGAACAGTTCCAGCCGGGTGCCGTTGAGGTCGTGCTCTATGCGCATATCACAGGAGGCGAACCACTGGCGCCAGGCGTAGGGGCGGGTGGATTGCTGCAGCAGCGGCAACTGGCTGATCTGCTCGGCACTCAACGGGCTCTGTCCCTGCATCAGCGCCGGGCTGCACACCGGCACCGGTGATTCCGGCATCAGGAAGTGCACCTCGGTTCCCGACCATTCCCCATCACCGAAATAGATGGCCGCATCGAATTCCGTATCGGCAAACAGAAAGGGCCGGGTACGGTTGGTCATGTTTACCGTGACATGCGGATGTTGCACAAGGTATTGGCCCATGCGTGGCAGCAGCCACTGGGTGCCGAAGGTGGGTACCAGTGCCAGTTCCAGGGTGGCGCTGCCCTTGTTGCCCATCAGCGACAGGGTATCGCGCTCCACCGCATCCAGCCGGTTGGCGATCCGCCGACTGTAGGTCTGGCCCGCCTCGGTCAGCAGTACGCCACGCCGGGTACGGCGGAACAGCTCGACATCAAGAAAGCTCTCCAGATTGGCAATCTGGCGGCATACGGCGCTCTGGGTCAGTGCCAGTTCCTCGGCGGCCCGGGTAAAGCTTTCATGGCGGGCGGCGGATTCGAAGCAGATCAGGGCCTGGGTCGGGGGGATCTTGCGGCGCACGTCGGACTCCTGTGAATGACGGAGTTCCAATCTAGCACAGGTCTCTGCAAAAAACGCGTTTGCCTGGGTGGCGGCGGCGGGCTAGGCTTTATGCACTCTGCGGCGTACGGCTGCACTACAACAACACCATTTACGGAGTACCCATGGCTAACAAGGCATCCTTCAACTGGGAAGACCCTCTGCTGCTGGACCAGCAACTCACCGAGGAAGAGCGTATGGTGCGCGATTCTGCAGCGCAGTACTGTCAGGACAAGCTGATGCCACGGGTGCTGGAATCCTTCCGCAACGAGCAGACCGATGCGGCCATCTTCCGCGAGATGGGCGAACTGGGTCTGCTCGGTGCGACCATTCCCACCGAGTACGGCGGCAGTGGCCTGAACTATGTGTGCTACGGCTTGATCGCCCGGGAAGTAGAGCGGGTCGACTCCGGTTATGGCTCGATGATGAGTGTGCAGTCTTCGCTGGTGATGGTGCCGATCAACGAGTTCGGCTCCGAAGAGCAGAAGCGCAAATACCTGCCCAAACTGGCCAGCGGTGAACATATCGGTTGTTTCGGTCTGACCGAACCTAACCATGGCTCTGATCCGGGCTCCATGGAAACCCGGGCGAAGAAGGTCGATGGCGGCTATCTGCTCAAGGGCGCCAAGATGTGGATCACCAACAGCCCGATTGCCGATGTGTTCGTGGTCTGGGGCAAGACCGAAGACGGACTGATTCGCGGCTTCATTCTGGAAAAGGGCTGGAAAGGGCTGAGCGCGCCGGCGATCAACGGCAAGGTGGGCCTGCGTACCTCGATTACCGGTGAGATCGTGATGGACGATGTGTTCGTGCCGGAAGAAAACCTGATGCCGGGCGTGACCGGTCTGCGTGGGCCTTTCACCTGTCTGAACTCGGCTCGCTACGGGATCGCCTGGGGCGCACTGGGCGCCGCCGAGTTCTGCTGGCATACCGCTCGCCAGTACACCCTGGATCGCAAGCAGTTCGGCCGCCCGCTGGCCCAGACCCAACTGGTACAGAAGAAGCTGGCAGATATGCAGACCGAGATTACGCTGGCGCTGCAAGGCTGCCTGCGCCTGGGTCGGATGAAGGACGAGGGCACTGCAGCGGTGGAGATCACCTCGATCATGAAGCGCAACTCCTGCGGCAAGTCGCTGGATATCGCCCGGGTCGCCCGTGACATGCTGGGTGGCAATGGTATCTCTGACGAGTACGGCGTGATTCGTCACGTGGTGAACCTGGAGGTGGTCAACACCTACGAGGGTACCCATGACGTGCATGCGCTGATTCTGGGGCGTGCCCAGACCGGTCTGCAGGCGTTCTTCTGAACGACACTGCATGCTGAGTGAAAGCGGCCCCGGCAACCCCGGGGCCGCTGCGTTTCTACAG
>JAAYHO010000046.1 GCA_012735335.1 Gammaproteobacteria bacterium | reverse complement strand
TCAGCGGCGTCGTGGATGCTGATTTCGGCAGTGTAGTGGTAGGGCATCATCACCGCCTCGACCCGCTCGGCACCCAGCGCATCCACCGCCACGGCCATGCTCAATGCCGAGTCGATACCACCGGACAACCCCAGCAGTACGCCCTTGAAACCATTCTTGTTGATATAGTCGCGTACGCCAACCACCAGTGCCTGGTAGATACTGGCTTCCAGTTCGGGCAATGGCTGCAGCTCACCCTGACGCAGGTTCACGCCCTGCTGATCGAAGTCGATATCCACCGGATACAGCCCTTCGACAAAGGCCGGAGCACGCAGGGCCACCTCACCGTTGATGGCCATGGCCAGCGAGCCACCGTCGAACACCAGCTCGTCCTGACCACCAACCTGATTGACATACAGCACCGGCATGCCACCCTCGGCACAGCGCAGGCGCAATACATCCTCCCGCTCGATCTGCTTGCCCATATGGAAAGGCGAAGCGTTGATGCTCAGCATCAGCCGCGCCCCGGCCTCACGGGCGCGGGTCATGGGTTCGGGGTGCCAGATATCCTCGCAGATGCTCAGGGCCATGGGCAGACCGGCGACATGCACCACGCAGGGGCTGCTGCCCTCGGTGAAATAGCGTTTCTCATCGAATACCTTGTAGTTCGGCAGCACCTGTTTGTCGTAGGTCGCGGCGATCTCTCCACCGACCAACAGCGCCACCCGGTTGAAGCACAGACCATCCTGCTGCCAGGGATAGCCGACCATCAGGTGAATATCCGGCACCCGCGTTGCCAGCTCCTGCAGCGCCTGTTCGATACGCCCCTGCATGCTGCTGCGCAGCAGCAGGTCCTCAGGTGGGTAACCGCACAGTGCCAGCTCCGGGAACAGCACCGCATCGGCCTGCAGCTCATCCCGGGCGTGCACGGCGGCATCCACCAGGCGTTGCAGGTTGCCACGGATGTCTCCCACCCTGAGATTGAGTTGAGCCAAAACCAAACGCACACTGCCGGTCATCACTGATCTCCTGTCTCGATAATGCCGCTATTGTCGATCAAGCCCCCGGGGGCCGCAACGAGCGCGACAGACTTGTTTGGCACAGCCACCCGGTGGGATACACTAGCCATTGCTTTCACAACGGACATATTGTGCTCATGGGTCTGATCAAACTACTTATTCTGCTGGGGCTGGCTTACGTCGCCTTCCTGTTCTGGCGCCGCCTGCAGGCAGCCCAGGTAGAGAAACGCCGCAGCGCGCCACCACCACAAGCGCCAAGGATGGTTCGCTGCGCCCAGTGCCAGCTGCACCTGCCGGAGACCCTGGCCCTGCGCCGGGACGACAAATGGTATTGCTGCAGCGAGCATCGCGATGTGGACCAGCGCCCCTGATACAGTTGACTCCCAACGCCCGAAAATATTGCGCATTTACAATATCTATCGGGTGGTGCTCGGCTTTTTCCTGACCCTGCTGACCAGCTCGGCCCTGCGTGACGGGCTGATCGATCTGCGCAACGCCGACCTCTACGAAAGCGTCAGCTGGATCTACCTGATCATCAACGTGCTGATCGCCCTGCTGCTGCACCAGGGCAAGCGCAACGTGCATCTGTTCGTCCTGGCAGTACTGGACATCTTCCTGCTGTCGATCCTGTTCTACGCCGCCGGTGGCGCCGCCAGCGGGCTGGGCAACCTGCTGATCATTCCGGTGGCGGCCGGCAATATCCTGCTGCACGGCCGCATCGGCCAGTTGCTGGCAGCGCTGGCCAGTATGGCGCTGATCTATCTGACCTTTTTCCTCAGCCTGTCCGATCCGGCGATCAACCAGAGCTATCTGCAGGTCGGCGTGCTGGGTTGTATCTACTTTGCCGTGGCACTGTTCGTGCAGCGCCTCAGCCGTCGCCTGCGGCATTCGGAAAGCCTGGCCCAGCAGCACGCTGCCAGCCTGGCGAGCATGGAGAAGCTCAACCAGTTGATCATCCAGCGCATGCGCACCGGTATCATGGTGCTGGGGGAGAACTGGGAAGTGCTGCTGACCAACGAGGCCGCCGCGCAGATGCTCGGCAAGGCAGTGATCCGCGGCATGGAGCTGGATCGACTGGCGCCGGAGCTGGGCCAGCGTCTGCGTCAGTGGCAGATCAACCCGTCGATCCGCGCCCTGCCATTCCGCAACCATGTCGGCGGTGCCGAGCTGATGGCCAGCTTCAAGCGGCTGCCCGAGGACGCCATCGAATCCACCCTGGTCTTCCTCGACGACAATACCGTGGTCGCCCAGCAGGCCCAACAACTCAAGCTGGCCTCGCTGGGACGGCTGACCGCCAGCATCGCCCATGAGATCCGCAACCCGCTCAGCGCCATCAGCCACGCGGCGCAGTTGCTCGGCGAGTCCGAGCACTTCCGCGATCAGGATCGGCGCCTGACTGATATCATCCAGCAGCACTCCAAACGCATGAACCGGGTCATCGAAACCGTCCTGGAGCTGTCCCGCCGCCGCCAGAGCGATCCGCAACTGGTGGATCTGACCATCTGGCTGGCGCAGTTCGTGCGCGACTACCCGCTGGTCAACCCCAGCACCGATATCATCGAGTGCGAGTTCGAGAAGGAAGGCATTCTCACCCGCATGGACCCCAACCAGCTCAATCAGGTGCTCAACAACCTGTGCCAGAACGCCTTCCGCTACAGCGGCGCCGCCGGAACACCCCGTACCATCTGGCTCAAGCTGTACGAGCACCCGCACTCCGAGCTGCCGACCCTGGAAGTCATCGACCATGGCCCCGGCATCGACGAGCGCCACGTCAGCCAGGTATTCGAACCCTTCTTCACTACCGAATCCAGCGGTACCGGGCTGGGCCTGTATATTTCCCGGGAGCTGTGCGAGAGCAATCAGGCGCGACTGGAGTATGAAAAGCTGGAGCCCAGGGGCAGCTGCATGCGCATAGTCTTCGCTCACCCCAAACGGCTGGTATGATCCATGTTCAATAGCATGACTGCACGGAGCAACCGGTGAACAAACCGCTGGCCTTGATCATTGACGACGAGCCCGACATTCTCGAACTGCTGGATCTGACCCTGGGTCGGATGAACATCCAGACCCGCAGTGCCACCAATGTCGCCCAGGCCCTGGAGCTGCTCAGGCAGCAGCACTTCGACCTGTGCCTGACCGACATGCGCCTGCCTGATGGTGAAGGGCTGGAGATCGTCCGCCATATCCAGCAGCACTACCCGCAGACGCCGGTAGCCATGATCACCGCCTATGGCAGCCTGGATACCGCCATCAGCGCACTCAAGTCCGGCGCCTTCGATTTCGTCACCAAACCGGTGGATCTGCAGCGCCTGCGCGAACTGGTCAACAGCGCCCTGCGCCTGACTCGCCCGCCGGAGCAGGCCGCCACCCCGGCTGACGATGACCCCATCCTCGGTATTTCTCCGCCGATCCAGCAGTTGCGCAAACAGATCGCCAAGCTGGCCCGTAGCGAGGCACCCTTGTACATCAGCGGCGAATCCGGCAGCGGCAAGGAGCTGGTCGCCCGGCGCATCCACGAACTCGGCCCGCGTGCCTGCCACCCCTTTGTCCCGGTCAACTGCGGGGCAATCCCTTCAGAGCTGATGGAGAGCGAGTTCTTCGGTCACCGCAAGGGCAGTTTCACCGGGGCGGTGGCGGACAAGCCCGGTCTGTTCCAGGCTGCTGCCGGGGGCACGCTGTTCCTGGACGAGGTGGCCGACCTGCCGCTGGCCATGCAGGTCAAGCTGCTGCGCGCCATCCAGGAAAAGGCCGTACGCCCGGTCGGTACCCAGCAGGAGGAGCCGGTCAACGTGCGCCTGCTGTGCGCCACCCACAAGGACCTCGCGCTGGAGGTGGCCGAAGGGCGTTTCCGTCAGGACCTGTTCTACCGCCTCAACGTCATCGAACTGCGCGTGCCACCACTGCGTGAGCGCCGGGAAGACATCCCGCTGATGGTCAAGCACATCCTCAACCAACTGGCCGAACGTGCCGGAGTGGAAGCTCCGACCGTCCACCCCGCCTGCATGGAGCTGCTCGGCAACTACCGCTTCCCGGGCAACGTGCGGGAACTGGAGAATATTCTCGAGCGCGCCTTCACCCTGTGTGACCACGACATCATCACTGCCAATGACATCCAGCTCAGCCCGGCCCCGGTCGCCGGGGACGAAACCGACCTGACCCAGATCGACTCGCTGGAAGACTTTCTCGATGACATCGAACGCAAAGCGCTGACCCAGGCGCTGGAAGAAACCCGCTGGAACAAGACCGCCGCCGCCCGCCGTCTGGGGCTGACCTTCCGGTCACTGCGCTACCGGCTGAAGAAGCTGGGGCTGGAAGACTGAGCCGCCGCCCTTCACAGCGGGGGCGAACAGGTTTCGGGGCTTGATATAAACCACATCTGAGCCTGCCTTCAGCCCCACTTATCGACATAAAGCTTATGACACGCAACAGAATAAAACGGGTATGATACGCGCAGTTTTTTGTAAGAGGCGACATGTTAATGACAGCAAAAGAAGTAGACGTATTGCTTGTCGGTGGTGGCGTCATGAGCGCCACGCTCGGAATGTTGCTCAAACAGCTCGATCCAAATATGGCCATTACCCTGGTCGAACGTCTGGATCACGTTGCTCACGAGAGCACGGACGGCTGGAACAATGCTGGCACTGGGCATGCCGGTTACTGTGAGCTCAACTACACACCCGAAGCCGATGAGGGCACCATCACTATTGACCGTGCACTGTCGATCAATGCCAATTTCGAGGTGACTCTGCAGTTCTGGTCATCCCTGGTTGAGCAACAGATCCTGCCCACGCCCAGCAAATTCATCAACCCCACCGCTCACCAGAGCTTCGTCTGGGGTGAGAAGGACGTTGCCTTCCTGCGCAAACGTCATGAATTACTCAGTGCCCACCACCTGTTTGCCGATATGCAGTTCAGCGAATCCACCGAGCAGCTCAACCAGTGGATGCCGCTGGTCATGCGTGAGCGCAAGGCGGATGAGCCGGTCGCCGGCACCCGTGTGGAATACGGCACGGATGTGGACTTCGGTTCGCTGACCCGCAACATGGTCAAACACCTGACGACGCTGGACAACTTCGAATTGCGCCTGAGCCACTCGGTCAAGAGCCTGCGCAAGGGCAAGGACGGTCGCTGGAAGGTTACCGCCCGGGACGAGCAGAACGGTGAAGACCGGGTATTCAAGGCCCGCTTCGTGTTCCTCGGTGCCGGTGGCGGCGCGCTGCCGCTGCTGCAGAAGTCCGGCATTGATGAAAGCCAGGGCTATGGTGGCTTCCCGGTCAGCGGCCAGTGGCTGGTCTGCAAGAAGCCGGAGATTGTCGAGCAGCACCATTCCAAGGTGTACGGCAAGGCCTCGGTCGGCGCACCACCGATGTCGGTTCCGCACCTGGATACGCGCATCATCAACGGCCAGCCTGCCCTGCTGTTCGGCCCCTTTGCCGGCTTCACCACCAAGTTCCTGAAGAAGGGCTCGGTGCTGGATCTGTTCACCTCGGTCAAGCCGAACAACCTGACACCGATGATGTCGGTGGGTCTGAACAACATGGACCTGACCCGTTATCTGATCGGCGAATCCCTGCAGTCACATAAGAGCCGGGTCAGCTCCCTGCGCAACTTCTTCCCGGATGCCCAGGAAGATGACTGGACGCTGCAGAACGCCGGTATGCGCGTGCAGATCATCAAGAAGGATGCCCAGGGTCAGGGCAAACTGGAGTTCGGTACCGAGATCGTCGCCGCTCAGGATGGCACCCTGGCCGCCCTGCTGGGCGCGTCGCCAGGCGCTTCCACTGCGGTACAGGCGATGATCGATGTGCTGGAGCGCTGCTTTGCCGACCGCATCGCCACCCCCGAATGGCAGGGCCGTTTGAAGGAGCTGGTACCTTCCTATGGTCAATCCCTGATCAAGGATGCCGAACTGCTCAGGCAGGTACGGGAACGCACCCTGACCACGCTGAATCTGCGCCGCGACTGATCACCAGTCAAAGCGCAGGCCGCTACGGCAGATGGAGCCTTCTGTCTGCCGGGCAGCCTATCTTCCTCACCGGGACGTTACATCCAGTACTACCCCTCTGGCCTGCAACCGATCAAAGGCTGCATCCAGATCCACCTTCAACTGTTCGGCAAACCCCGACTGACGGGACAGCAACAGGCGCATGGGCACCTCCACCAGCGAAACATAGGGCAAGGGCTCCATGCCCAACTTCGCCCGCGCCGACGCGACCTGGGTGCGGTAGTCCAGCAGATAATCCCCCCGCCCACGCTGCAGCATCTGCAGCGCACCGGTATGGGAGCCGGTCTTGTGTACCGTCAGTTTCCGCGCTGGATCGTTCAATACATCCCACAGTTCGCTGGTATAGGTGAAGTTGGTAATGGTAATAACGCTGCTGGAATACAGATCCTCCGGCCAGCGCGGAGTCGGAGTCGTCGGCAGATGGTAGAGATTGATGCCGATATAGCCCAGGTCCCGATCGGTCAGCAGGGTATGCTCATCCAGATCCGGCTTATCCACCATGCCCAGCCAGACATGCACCTGGCCAGTCTCCAGCCCCTGCCAGATACGGGCCGGCGGCAACAAGCCGACTTCCAGCGGATAGCCGGCCTCGGCAAACAACTGCTTGACCAGGTTCACTCCCCGGCCATATAC
>JAAYHO010000354.1 GCA_012735335.1 Gammaproteobacteria bacterium | reverse complement strand
TTCTGCGGTCTGCCTCAGCGCCGCCGCAACGGTACTACGCCAAGCTGCATGCCGAAGGCGCGCAGTACGCTGTTGACGGTTTCCAGGGTGGGGTTGCCGTTGTCCTGTTCCAGTTGGCGTAGGGTGCGCAGGGAGATCTTGCACATGCGGGCGAAGTCGGCCTGGGTCAGGCCGGTGATGCGGGTACGCAGTTGGTATATGGTTTCGCCGAGGGTAATACTGCCCTCGGCGAGCTGACGCCGACAACAGAGCGCCTTGTGGACGCTCTGTTGCCGACGGGATTACACGCGCTCGATCAGCGTGGCAATCCCCTGCCCTACACCCACACACATGGTGCACAGGGCGTAGCGGCCGCCGGTGCGTTGCAGTTGCAGCGCAGCAGTCATCAGCAGGCGGGCGCCGGACATGCCCAACGGGTGGCCGAGGGCGATGGCGCCGCCGTTGGGGTTGACCCGGGCGTCGTCGTCCTTGATACCCAGCTCACGCATGACCGCGAGGCCCTGGGCGGCGAAGGCTTCGTTCAGTTCGATGACGTCGATCTGGTCGATGGTCAGGCCCTGCTTGTCCAGCAGTTTGCGGACCGCAGGAACCGGGCCGATGCCCATGATGCGCGGCTCGACACCGGCAGTGGCCATACCCAGTACCTTGGCGACCGGCTTGAGGCCGTGCTTCTGTACTGCGTCGGCGTTGGCGACCAGCATGGCGGCGGCGCCGTCGTTGACCCCGGAAGCATTACCGGCGGTGATGCTGCCGTTCTCGCGGAAGGGTGCGGCCAGGGCGTTGAGCTTCTCCAGGGTGGAGGCACGGGGGTGCTCGTCCTTGTCGAAGATCAGCGGCTCCTGCTTGCGACGGGGAATCTCGATGGCGACGATCTCGTCATCGAAGATGCCGTCAGCCTGAGCCTTGGCGGTCTTTTCCTGGGAGCGCAGGGCGAACAGGTCCTGGTCTTCACGGGAGATCTTGAACTGTTCGGCGACGTTCTCCGCAGTCTCCGGCATGGAGTCGATGCCGTACTGCTTCTTCATCAGCGGGTTGACGAAGCGCCAGCCGATGGTGGTGTCTTCGATCTTCTGGCCGCGGGAGAAGGCGCTGTCGGCCTTGCCCATGACGTAGGGTGCGCGGGACATGGATTCCACGCCGCCGGCCAGCACCAGATCCATTTCACCGGCACGGATGGCGCGGAAGGCGGTGCCGACCGCGTCCATACCGGAGCCGCACAGGCGGTTGATGGTGGTGCCAGGAACAGTAGTCGGCAATCCGGCCAGCAGGGCGGACATGCGCGCCACGTTGCGGTTGTCTTCACCGGCCTGGTTGGCACAACCCATGATCACTTCTTCGATCGCTTCGGCGTTGAGCTCGGGGGCCTGGGCCAGTACCGCTTCGAAGACCCGGGCGGCCAGGTCGTCGGGGCGGACGCTGGACAGGGTGCCGCCGAAACGGCCGATGGCCGAGCGTTTGGGGTTGCAGATGAATACGTCTGTCATGTCGGCTCCTCAGTTACCGGCGTGGTGGGCTTCGGTGCGGGCCTTGAGCTCGCGTAGTATGGTCAGCTCCTGCTCGGTCGGTACCGGGGTGGTTTCAAGCTGATCGGCAAAGCGGATTTCCCAGCCAGTGGCGTCGATCACCTGCTCGCGGGTGACGCCCGGGTGCAGGGAGGTGACGACCA
>JAAYHO010000353.1 GCA_012735335.1 Gammaproteobacteria bacterium | reverse complement strand
GCATGTCCCGCAGCGAGTGCTGCAGAAAGTTGCCCTCCAGACGCAGCGCCGGTTTGCCGATCAGTTTGCGGAAGAAGTGGCAGGACTGCTCGGGGGTGAGGTAGTCGAAGCGGATCTTCAGATCAAACCGGCGGAAGGCCGCATGGTCGATCAACTGGGTGTGGTTACTGGTCATGATCAGGATGCCCTGGAAGCGTTCCATCTGTTGCAGCAGCTCATTGACCTGACTGACTTCCCAGCTGTAGCGGCTGCGTTCGCGGCTGAACAGCAGGCTGTCGGCCTCATCGATCAGCAACACGCCACCGCGCTTTGCGGCTTCAGCAAAGGCAGCAGCAATATTGCGTTCGCTCATGCCGAGATAGGGAGCGAGCAGATCCGATGCCCGGCGTACCAGCAGGGGCAGGTGCAGCTCGCTGGCCAGATAGCGGGCAAACTCGCTCTTGCCGGTGCCGGGCGGACCGAACAGGCACAGGCGACCGGTACGACTGCTGCGTATGCCGTTCAGCAGCTGTCGTAGATCCTGGTCGGTATTGGATAGCGCTGGGTCGAAGGCCAGCTCACTGCCGGACTCTTGCGCGGGCTGGGGCTTCAGTGTCACTCCCAGTGCCTTGCCCAGACCATCCAGCATCTGTTCCGCCGCCGCTTCACTGTCGGCGGTATCGCTGGTGCCCATGGTGCGTGCCACCCGGGAGGCGGAGGCCAGGTGCGCGGCCTGCACCTCGGGTTGTTCGGCCAGCCGCTGCAGCCAGTCGGCAGAAACCGGCAGGTTGGCAAAGCGTTGTTCGGCCATGTGCAGGCGCTGCTGCGGGGTCAGCTCCGGCATATCGATGATCAGATCAAAACGGCGGATGTAGGCCGGGTCCATCCAGCCGGGTTCATTGCATAGCCACAGGGCGGGTCTGGCGTTGCGTTCGAGCATGTTGTTGATCCAGGCCTTGTGTCCGGTACCTTCACCATGGGCGAAGACATCCTCGCACTCATCAAACAGCAGCAGCGCCTGTTCATCGGCTGCCAGCAGGCTCTGGCAGTAACGGTAGGAGCTGAAGCGTTCCTGCGGGGCGATCGGCAGGCCGTAGCTGTCAGCGTTGCGGATTTCATGCAGACTGGCGCCGAGGCTGACGGCCAGCGCCCGGGCCAGCTCAGTCTTGCCGGTACCGGGGCGACCATGGATGAGAATGTTGACGCCCTCCAGCGAGGTGGTCATGGCGCCCTGCAGGAAGCGGGTCAGGGTTTCCAGCAGGCTGCCCAGATGCTGGAAGTCGTTCAATTCATGGGCGGCGGGATGATCATGCTGGCTGTAGCGGCGCAATATGATGCCGGGGGCATCCGTATGGTGCATGAGCATGTCGGCCAGGCCGCTGGGTAGTGCGAATGGGCCTTCCCGGCGACTGTCGGGGTAGGCCAGCAGGCCACATTGCAGCAGTTTGCCCCGGCTGGACAGGGCCTCGCGAACATCGTTCAACGGCCTGTCGAGCATGCGTGCGGCCAGTGCGGCAAAGCCATTCTGCCCGCCTGCACTGTCATTCAGCCGGAGTACATCCTCCATCCCTGTAGCCAGCTCCCGATAGACCATCAGCGCCAGTACCTCGGTTTCCACCGGGTTCAGACCCAGTAACCCGGCCAAGCCCACGAGGTTGCAGTCCAGCTCCAGTGGATGTTGCGGCTGCAGCCTGTGCAGCTCCCGCTGTGCGGCCTGCAGGCGCTGCAGCAGCATCTGCTCGGTTACCTTTTGCTCGGACAGGTCTTCGGCTGCCAGCAGGATCAGTATCGCCTCATCCGGCCCGCAGGGGTGGGCTGCCATGAGTCGGCAGGCCTTGCTGCCGAGCAGCAGCTTCAATGCCCATTGGGCGGCCATCGGGTACGGATAGCGCGTAGCGGTTTCACGCGAGCGCCCGCGCTGTCCTGCATTGGCGGTTTTTCTGACTCTGGCCATGTGCCTGATCTCCCTGTGTGACTGACAAGAGCAGGATACGGGCAGGGTGCGACGTAATGTGTCGCGCTAGCTCTGGTATGTCCTTTTTGCCGTGGTTTTACGCTTTACTCACCTGGGCACGGTGGATAATGTGGCCGCAAGGGGCGACCACCCCACATCGCTGAATGGACGAGCATCATGTTGAGATCAAGACTGCCTGCGTTTCTTTTTCTGTTGTGGACTCTGTTGCTGGCGCCGGCTGTGCTGGCCCAGTCGGATACCGCCGAGGTCAGTCCGCAGCAGGCGCGGGAGGTGCTTGATACATTGCAGGATGACGAACGGCGGGATGAGGTGGTGCGGACTCTGGAGGCGATTGCCAGTGAGACGCCGGTGGAGGAGCAGCCCGTTGTCGAGGATTCGCCGCTCAGCACCATTGTGCCGCTGGAGGAGGGTGGGCTGATTGCCCGTACCCTGGATCAGGTGGCGAACTGGGCAGATGGTCTGCGGGCGCAGCTGGTGCGCATTGCCGATGCACTGAATGAACTGCCGGACTGGTTCCAGGCGACCTTTCTCAATGAGCTGGGCCGCATGCTGCTGATGCAGACGCTGCTGGATCTGGCCATCGTGTTCGGCGCCGGTCTGTGTCTGGAGTGGCTGCTGCGTCGGTTGCTGCGCCGGGCGGTGCGCAGTCTGATGCACAGCGCCCATCTGGCTGATGTCCGGACTCCGTTGGCGGCGGCCGGTATGGATGGGGCGCTGGCCGAAATCAATGACCCTGTGGCGCTTGCCGCGCTGCGGCCGCTGGATGACGATACCGCGTTGGTGCAGAGCCAGCGCGATGCGGTGGACTATGTGGAGGCGGTGCCGGTAGGCCGGCAGGAGGGCTCCGAGGCGCTGCCGGGTGAGTCGGCAACAGCCCCGGTTGCGCAGGCCGCTGTGGTTTCGGCCCCGGCGTTGCCGGTGGAGTCCGAGGTCAAGGCACTACGCCGCCTGCCCTTTGCGCTGGCCGGTTTCGTGCTGGATCTGCTGCCGCTGGGGTTGTTCTTCGGTATCGCCGCGCTGGTACTGCAGTTGCTGCCGGGGCTGGATATCCGTACCCATCTGGTCACCCGGGAGTTCATCTATGCCTATGTGATAACCCGGGTGGTGATGGCGGTGGTGCGGCTGCTGCTGGCACCCCATGACGCCAGTCTGCGAATAGTGCAGCTGGGCGATGCCGCTGCGGCGCAGATTCATCGCTGGACACGGCATCTGCTGGTGCTGGCCACCTTCGGTGTGGCACTGGGCAATGCCTTTGGCATCCTCGGTTCCGGCCCGGCTGCGCAACTGCTGATCATCAAGGCTACCTCGCTGCTGGTGCATCTGGGGCTGATCTTTCTGGTGTTCCGCTTCCGTCAGCCGGTGGCCGCCTGGATTGCCGGAGCGCCCGACGGCGAAGGGGCCAGACATGCTCTGCGCCAGTGGCTGGCGGGCGTCTGGCCATTGCTGGGGTCGGTGCTGATCATGGGGGCCTGGGTGGTCTGGGCACTGCGTATCGAGGACGGCTTTACCCGGTTGCTGGAATTCATCGGCCTGTCTGCTGCGATTCTGGTGCTTGGACGGCTGGCGGCGGTGCTGGCGCTGGGTGCGTTGGGGCGGTTGGCCGGTGCCGACGAGGATGAGGCGGAGCAGACTGTTCAGGACCCCGGTCTGGGCAGTCGCCTGCTGGCGCAGTACTACCCGCTGCTGCGCTGGCTGGTGTCATTGGTGATTGCGCTGGTGACTCTGATTGCTCTGCTGGAGGCCTGGGGGCTGGATGCGCTGTACTGGTTTGCTCCCGGCACCATCGGCAGCAGCCTGGCCTCGGCCTTTGCCACCATTCTGGTGGCGGTCGCGCTGGCGCTGGTGGTGTGGCAGGCCAGCAACAGCGCTATGGAAAAGCGCATCACCCGCTGGCGTGAACAGGGTGACCTGATGCGCGCGGCGCGGCTCAACACCCTGCTGCCGATGTTGCGGGCCGGTCTGTTCATCGTGATTGCGCTGATTGTCGGGCTGACTGCGCTGAATCAGATCGGTGTGAACACCACCCCGCTGATCGCCGGGGCGAGCATCATCGGTGTGGCCATCGGCTTCGGCTCGCAGAAGCTGGTGCAGGACTTCATTACCGGGATCTTCCTGTTGATGGAAAACACCATGCAGGTCGGTGACTCGGTAACGGTGGCGGGTATTTCCGGCACGGTGGAAAACCTGTCGATCCGTACTGTACGTCTGCGTTCCGGTGATGGTGCGTTGCATATCATTCCGTTCAGTTCGGTGACCACGGTGAGCAACGCCCACCGCGGTATCGGCAACGCAGCGGTGCGCATCAGTGTCAGCTATGACACCGATATCGATATGGCCATCAACGAGTTGAAGGCTATCGGCGCTGCGCTGCGTCAGGATCCGGCTTTTGCTCCGCTGATCCTGGCGGATATGGAAATCTGGGGGGTGGATGCGGTGGATGGCTCCATGATCACCCTGGCTGGGCAAATGCGCTGTATCGACCGGGCCCGTTCGGGCATGCAGCGGGAGATCAATCGGCGGATTCTGCAGCGTTTCCGTCAGTTGGGCATCGCCATTGCCGACCCCCGTGAGCGTCCGTTGATGACGGTGGAGCCGTCTGCGTAGTAGCCCTCGCTTGAACTGATCAGCTGCACCAAAGCGGGCGCCATGGGCGCCCGCCTGCACTGCGATGGTTCAACCCGTGCGCCTTCTCCTGAACCTTTCCTTTCTCCTTATCTCTTCCCGGAACCCTTCTACTACGGGGTTCTGGCAGGCTTCTGTTGAGTCTGAACAGCATCTGGCATAGCCCTTGCTCTTGCCCCTGTACATGCAGGTTGCAAGAGAGAGGAAGCACATGGCGGGGGATGTCGGTTCAGAGCGCAGGACAATAGTGGTTATCGGCAACGGTATGGTCGGTCACCATTGTGTGGAGCAACTGGTCGAGCTGGGGGCGCTGGATAGCCATGATATCCAGGTGTTCGCCGAGGAGCGCCAGCGGGCCTACGACCGGGTTCACCTGTCCGAGTATTTTGCCGGTCGTGATGCCGAGTCGCTGGCGCTGGGCCAGGCGCAGTTGTATCGGCAGCCGGGCGTGCAATTGCACCTGGGCATGCCAGTGCTGGAAATCGACCGTCAACGCCGGGAGGTGATCACCGCGCAGGGCCGTACTGCCTATGACCAGTTGATACTGGCCACAGGTTCCTATCCGTTTGTTCCGCCCATCGAAGGGGCACGGGGTAGCTCCCGGCTAGTCTACCGCACGCTGGAGGATCTGGATGCGATCCGTGAGGCGGCGGTGCAGGCCAGACGGGGCGTGGTGGTCGGCGGCGGGTTGCTCGGTCTGGAAGCAGCCAATGCGCTGAAGTCGCTGGGCCTGGAAGCCCATGTGGTGGAGTTCGCCCCACGCCTGATGCCGGTGCAGCTGGATGCCGAAGGCGGTGCGTCGCTGCGTGCGCGCATCGAGGCGCTGGGTGTGCAGGTGCATCTGAACCGGGCTACCCGGCAGATCCGTTGTGGCGAGGAATACGCCTGGCGGATGGAGTTTGCCGACGGTGAATATCTGGAAACCGATCTGCTGGTGTTCTCCGCCGGTATCCGCCCGCAGGATGCATTGGCCCGACGCGCCGGACTGGATATTGCCGAGCGCGGCGGGGTGCAGGTGGATGATGACTGCCGCAGCAGTGATCCGGTGATCTTTGCCATAGGTGAATGTGCCAGCTGGAAGGGGCAGGTCTTCGGCTTGGTCGCGCCGGGTTATCAGATGGCAAGGCTGGTGGCAGCGCAGGTGCTGGGTCGAGAGACCAATTCCTTCGCCGGAGCGGACATGTCCACCAGGCTGAAGCTGCTGGGGGTGGATGTGGGTTCCATCGGCGATGCGCTGGGCACAACTCCCGGCGCTCGCAGCTATCGCTTTATCGACGAGGCCAATGACTGCTACCGGCGGCTGGTGGTGTCGGCGGATGGCAAGCGGGTGCTGGGTGCGGTGCTGGTGGGCGACAACAGCTATTACGACACCCTGCTGCAGTACGCCCAGAACGGCATCGGCCTGCCGAGCGATCCCGCCAGTCTGATCCTGCCCCAGTCCGCAGGTGTTCCGGCCTTGGGTGTGGAGGCGCTGCCAGATTCGGCCACCATCTGCTCCTGCCATAACGTCAGCAAGGGCGCGGTCTGCTGCCAGGTGGACGCGGGCATCACCGATCTGGGCGAGCTGAAAGGCATTACCCGCGCCGGTACCGGCTGTGGTGGCTGCAGCGCCCTGCTCAAGCAGGTGTTCGAGCATGAGCTGAGTGCCCGCGGGGTGGAGGTGGATCGCAGTCTGTGCGAGCACTTTG
>JAAYHO010000352.1 GCA_012735335.1 Gammaproteobacteria bacterium | reverse complement strand
CTGTACCACCACCGCCTCCATCGCTGCCACGTCGCTTTCCCGCAGGCTGATCTGCGCCTTGGCCGCCGCCACCGCATGGATGGCTTCCTGATGTCCGGCCCGAGCTTCTTCCAACTGGGCTTCCAGGGTATCTATCTGCATCCGCGCCAGCACCTGCCCGGCGCTGACGAAGTCGCCCTCACGCACCAGAATCTCCTCGACCCGGCCCGGCAGCTTGGTGGCGATATCAATCTCCGTGGCCTCGATGCGGCCGTTGCCAACGACAAAGCCCTCACCGGGCCCCTGATTGGCATGTTCGGACCAACCGTACCAGCCCAGCAGCACGAGGATGCCAATGACTGCAGGAATCAACACGCGCTTATTGGATAGAACGGAAGAGGCCATATGCAGTGTCCTTGTAACGAGATGGGTGATTACTACCGCCAGTCTAAACCAAGCGGCATGACAGTGGGATGAGCCAGGTCAAGCGACCGGGTTTAATTGGGGTCAGCTCCCTGAGGTGCTTTGCGCCCTGCTGCTCTCCCTCAACACCGTCATCATCGGGCAGGCCGGGGCTCCAGGGTTCAGGCTCGCGCCTCATCTGACCCCGATTGACCCCATTAAACCAGCTGGCGCTGTACTCGGGTTCCGGCGGTGCCCTGCAGAATGCCCAGCGCATCTTCCAGCCTGCCGATGCCACTGATTAACCCATGCTCTGCAAAGTCAGCTGCGGCGGTAAGTTTCGGCCCCATCGAACCGGCTGGTAAATCCAGTGCCCTCGCCTGCTCCACCGTCAGGCTGGTAATCGCCGCAGCCTTATCTGTGCCAAAATCCCGATAGATTGCATCCACATCGGTCAGCAGCAGCAAGGCATCCGCCTTGAGTTGTCGCGCCAGCAGTGCGCTGGCCGCGTCCTTGTCAATCACCGCCTCGATACCCAGCGTACTGCCATCGTCGCGACGGACGATGGGGATACCACCGCCCCCGGCGCAGATCACCACTACCCCCTGCTCCAGCAACAACTGGATTACTCTGATGTCAGGGATTTCCAACGGTCTGGGTGAAGGCACGACGCGGCGCCATTTGTCGCCGTCCTGGCCGATGTGCCAGCCAAGTGTGTCCGCCCGGGATTCGGCTTCGGCTCGCTCGTATACCGGGCCGATGAACTTGGTCGGATGATCGAATGCAGGGTCGTGCTGATCGACCACCACTTGCGTCAGCAGTGTTGCCACTGCGCGCTCATGGTTCAGCGCATTCTCCAGCTCCTGCTCGATCACGTAGCCGATCATCCCTTCGGTTTCCGCGCCCAGCATATCCAGTGGATAGGGTTCGTCAGGTTTGTAGGCCGCCGTTCGCAGTGCCAGCAACCCCACCTGCGGGCCGTTACCATGGGTTATTACCAAGTCATGGCCAGCGCGGATGATGGCTGCCAGGCCCTCGGCGGCGATGCGCACATTGGCGCGCTGGGTACGGGCGGTCAAAGGTTCGCCGCGCTTCAACAGGGCGTTACCGCCCAGAGCTGCAACTACCAGCATTCTCAACCTCCCAATGTAGCGACCAGCACAGCCTTGATGGTGTGCATGCGATTTTCCGCCTGATCAAACACGATCGAGGCGGGGCTTTCGAACACCTCATCAGTAACCTCCATGGCAGCGATACCGAACTTCTGCTCGATTTCCCTGCCCATGACCGTTTCGGTGTTATGGAAGGCCGGCAGGCAGTGCATGAAACGTACACGGGGATTGCCTGTTCTGGCCATGAGTGCAGCGTTGACCTGATACGGCAGCAGCAGCTTGATCCGCTCGGCCCATATCTCCTCAGGCTCGCCCATGGACACCCAGACGTCGGTATAAACGAAATCCACCCCCGTTACTGCGCTGTCAAAGTCGTCGGTAATCATGATCCGCGCGCCGGTGGTGCTGGCAATCTGCTCGGCCTGCTGGCGGATATCGGCAGACGGCCAGCAACTCTGTGGCGCACACAAACGCACATCCATGCCCATCTTGGCTCCGCCGATCAGCAGGCTGTCGCCCATATTGTTAGCCGCATCGCCAATGAACACATAGGCGATGTCCCGCAGCGGCTTCTCTGCGTGCTCCTGCATGGTCAGGAAGTCGGCAAGCACCTGGGTGGGGTGAAATTCATCGGTCAACCCGTTGTACACCGGTACCCCGGCATACCGGGCCAGTTCTTCGACCACGGACTGTCCGTAGCCGCGGTATTCTATGG
>JAAYHO010000351.1 GCA_012735335.1 Gammaproteobacteria bacterium | reverse complement strand
TGTTCAGCTATCTGGTGGTAGCCTTTGCCGGGCTGGTGCTGATACTCCAGCCCAGACCGGATGAGGAGCTGGCGCGCTGAGGCGAAGGCCTCAGAAGTCCTTGTAGCGCACCAGGTTAGACAGGTTGGGGTTGGGGGTCTTGTTGCGGCGCAGCAGGATGGCCATCTTGCCAATGACCTGTACCAGTTCGGCGCCGCTGGCCTGGCAGATCTCCTGGATCAGCATCTGCTTGGTATCGCGATCCTCGACGGTGATGCGCACCTTGATCAGTTCGTGATCATTGAGCGCACGATCCAGCTCGGCCAGTACGCCGTCGGTGGTACCCTGTTCACTGATAATGACCACCGGCTTGAGGTGGTGACCGATGCGTTTGTAGGCTTTCTTCTGTTCAGAGCTGAGCGCCATAATGATCTGTTCGATGTCCTGTCTGGTAAGTCTGGATAGTAGAGGGCATTAGTATAACCGGCGGTGCCATCCGCTGCATGAGGTATTCCGTGGCAAGATCCAAGACCAGCAAGGGCTGGCTGAAAGAACACTTTGACGATCCCTATGTAAAACGGGCACAGAAGGACGGTTACCGCTCCCGGGCCAGCTACAAGCTGCTGGAAATCCAGGAGAAGGATCGTCTGCTGCGCCCCGGCATGACCGTGCTGGATCTGGGCGCCGCCCCCGGTGGCTGGTCGCAGGTGGCCAGCCGCCTGATCGGCGAGAAGGGGCGGATCATTGCCTCGGATATCCTGCCGATGGACAGCATTGCCGATGTGAACTTCATCCAGGGCGACTTTACCGAGGATGAGGTATTCGAGGCGATTCTCGCGGCGATCGGTGATCAGCCGGTCGACCTTGTTATTTCCGACATGGCCCCCAATATGAGTGGTACCCCTGCGGTGGATCAGCCCAGAGCCATGTACCTGTGTGAACTGGCGCTGGATATGGCCGGCCGGGTACTGCGTCCCGGCGGGGATTTTCTCATCAAGGTGTTCCATGGCGAAGGTTTTGATGAGTACTTCCGGGAAATGCGTGGTCAGTTCGATAAGCTGGTTACCCGCAAGCCGGGCGCATCAAGGGATCGCTCCCGGGAAACCTATCTGCTGGGCAAGGGTTTCAAGGCCGGTGGTCAGTCAGGATGACACAGGGCGTTACACTGCTGAAACTGCCGTAGGTGCGGAATCTGGTGTAAGGTAGACAGGTCGAAACGACAGACGAATACAGCCATGCCCTGGTCATCAAACGGGGCAAGAGGATAGCAATTTGAACGACATGGCGAAAAACCTCATCCTGTGGTTGATCATCGCTGCGGTGCTGGTGACGGTAATGAACAACTTCAGTACCACTACCGAACCGCGCACTTTGAACTACACGGAATTCCTCTCGCTGGTGAATGATCGCCAGGTAGAGCGGGTGACCGTGGACGGCTTCGTGATCACCGGCAAACGGCGTGATGGGGAGACCTTCAAGACCGTGCGTCCAGCCATTCAGGATAGCGGCCTGATCGGTGACCTGCTGGATAACAATGTGGTTGTCGAAGGCAAGCAGCCGGAGCGTCAGAGCATCTGGACCCAACTGCTGATCGCCAGCTTTCCGATCCTGATCATCATTGCCATCTTCATGTTCTTCATGCGCCAGATGCAGGGCGGCGGTGGTGGCCGTGGTGGCCCGATGAGCTTCGGCAAGAGCAAGGCACGCATGCTCTCGGAAGACCAGGTCAAGACCACCTTTGCCGACGTTGCCGGGTGTGACGAGGCCAAGGAGGAAGTCGCCGAGCTGGTCGAGTTCCTGCGTGATCCGGGCAAGTTCCAGCGCCTGGGCGGACATATTCCCCGTGGCGTGCTGATGGTCGGTCAGCCGGGTACCGGTAAGACCCTGCTGGCCAAGGCGGTTGCCGGTGAGGCCAAGGTGCCGTTCTTCACCATTTCCGGTTCCGACTTCGTCGAGATGTTCGTCGGTGTGGGTGCCAGCCGGGTGCGCGACATGTTCGAACAGGCCAAGAAGCACGCCCCCTGCATCATCTTCATCGACGAGATCGACGCCGTCGGTCGCCACCGGGGTGCCGGTCTGGGCGGCGGACACGACGAGCGCGAACAGACCCTGAACCAGTTGCTGGTGGAAATGGACGGCTTCGAGGCCAACGATGGCATCATCGTCATCGCCGCCACCAACCGCCCGGACGTGCTCGACCCGGCGCTGCTGCGCCCCGGTCGCTTCGACCGCCAGGTGGTGGTCGGTCTGCCGGATATCCGTGGCCGCGAGCAGATCCTCAAGGTGCACATGCGCAAGGTGCCGCTGGGTG
>JAAYHO010000350.1 GCA_012735335.1 Gammaproteobacteria bacterium | reverse complement strand
GGCGTATCGCGAGGAACTGGATCGGCTAGAGGATAAGATCAACCCGGCAGGCCGTGCTGCGCGTGAGTTTCGCGAGGAGCAGGCCAAGCTGCGTGCCGAGATTGAGCGCTCTGGCGATCCGACCGGCAAGTGGACGCGTCTGCTGGAAGAAAACGAGCGGCAGATGCGGGAGAACACCCGCGTCACGAACCAGTGGACCGAGTGGACAGAATCCGCCCTCGAACGCGTGGACAGCGCTTTTGCAGACGCCTGGCGCAACATTGGCGACGGCTTTGGCAGCTTCCGGGACAACCTGGTCAATGCGTTCAAGCAGATGCTGGCAGAGCTGGCTCACCTGGCCATTACCCGGCCTATCGTCCTGCAGATCGGTGCGGCGATGGGGATTGGCGGGATCTCGGGTGGAGCACTTGCCGGAACTGATGGTGGTGGTGGCGGCCTGAACATCGTCGACCTGGCCCGCACCGGCTGGAATGCCTACCAGCTGGCCACCGGTCAGGGAGCTGGATTCCTCGGCGGGCTGGGTGCGGCCAACGCAGCGGCAGGCCAGTTTGTGGGTACCGCACTGCACGGCGGGGCAGGCCTGACCACCTACGCGCCCCTGTCGTATCAGGTTGGGCAGAACGTCGCTGGCCTTGCACCGTGGGCATCCGGCCTCGGCGGCGCCTACATGGGCTGGCAGCAGGCCGGAGCCAAGGGCGCCATCGCTGGCGGTCTCGGCGGCTGGGGCGGCGCGAAAGCAGGCGCAGCACTGGGCAGTATGGTCGGCCCGATCGGCACGGCACTGGGCGCAGTGGCCGGCGGCATCCTTGGCTCTATCGGAGGGGCTGGCCTTTTCGGCTCAGGCGAGCGCTTCAAGCGCACCGTCGGCTCTGCCACCGGCAGCTACTCCGCAGGACAGTACACCAGCGGCGGCTTGGCTGACGGCTGGTATGCAGGCTCGAAAACCTTCGGCGACGACTTCAACAGCTCGCTGGACGCGCTCAACCGCCAGTTCAGTGGCCTGCTGGGCGGCCTGTTCGATGCGTTCGATGTTGATTCATCCATCAACACCGAGACCCGCACCCGGCTGCGGCGCACGTCCGGGAAGCTGGTGGGCGCGTTCACCGCCGAACTGGATGGCCAGATCCTCGAGTTCAGCCGCCAGTACGGCAAGGACGGCAAGATCGAAGAGGCGATGGAGCAGTTCGCCGATGACATTCTCGGGGAATACCTTGCAGAGTCCATCGTCAATTCGGCGCTGCCCGAGTACCTGCGCGATCAGTTCAGAGGGCTGACCGAGGCCGATCAGGTGGCGGAGACCCTGGCCGGGGTCATTGCCCGGTTCGATGGGGTGAATAGCGCACTGGATCTGGTGGGTATCACCCTGCTGGAGACCACCGATGCCGGCCTGCGGGCAGCGGACGCCATCGCAGCCATGGGCGGCGGTATCGAGGCATTCAATGCGTCCGTGGGCGTGTATTACGACCAGTTCTTCAGTGCGGCAGAGAAGCAAGCTGACACCATTGCTGCGGTGGAGAAAGCCTTTGCCGCGGCGGACATCACGCTCGCCGATAGCCGCGAGGCATACCGCGCCATGGTCGAGGACATTGATGTCACGACCGAGGCCGGGCAGCAGATGTTTGCCTCGATGATGACGCTGGCCGGCGCGGCTGATCAGTACTACAGCATCATGGAATCGCGTGCTGCGCAGTCAAGTGCCGCGACAATGGCCTACCTGCAGACCTTTGAGCCGCTCAAGCTGGCATCCGCCCAGCTGTCGATGGGCCTGATCAGTCTGACGCACCAGTTCGAGAGCGCAAACGCGTTCCTGCCGCGCACCCGCGATGGCCTTGTCGATCTGGTCAGTGCGCTGGATCTGAGCACCGAGCGCGGCCAGGCAATGCACGCTGCGCTGATGCAGGCGGCTATCAATGCTGGCGCGTATTACGACACACTGGAAGCGCGCAACCTCACGTGGTCAGCTCTGTTGAGCGGTGGCAGCGATGCCGTATCAGCGGCGGCCCAGGCAGTACGCAACGCGTATGCACAAGAGTCAGCGGCCCTACAGGCCGTCATCAATCAGGCGGCATCAGCGGTAACGGCTGCGCAGTCAGCGGTGGTCGATGCCTACCGGCGCGACGTCGGCACGCTGCAGGGCGTTATCGATGCGCTGTCCAGAAGCATCAGCAACTCCCGGCAAGCGGCAATCGATGCCTATAACCGGGAAACATCGGCGCTTGAGTCGGCTATCAACGAGCAGTCGAGGATAGTGGCAGACGCACGTGGCGGCGCTGTCGAGGCTTACCGTCGCGAAGCCGATGCGCTGAAGGAAACGATTCGCCGGTTCGATGATTTTGCCGATTCGCTGCGTGATTTCCGCCAGCAGCTGGGCGGCGACATGCTGTCGGTTGCCGATCCATCAAAGCAGATCGATGTGCTGCGCAAGCAGTTTGAAGGCCTGGCTGGCCTTGCATCGTCTGGCGACCAGAGCGCCATGGATGGACTTGTGGATGCCGGGTCACGCCTGGCAGAAGCGGCGCGCAACTCGGCGGGATCGCGCACTGACTACCTGCGGGAACTGTCGCGCATCCAGAACGCACTGGTGGACGTCGAGAAAGCCTCATCGTCTGTCGGGGCAGAGGCGCAGGACGAATACGACGTACTGGCAGCGCAGGCGGAATCGCTGGGGCTGATCAATGAATCGGT
>JAAYHO010000349.1 GCA_012735335.1 Gammaproteobacteria bacterium | reverse complement strand
GAGCGCAAGGGATCTGACCTGTTCTTCAGCGTCGGTGCGCCAGTCAACCTCAAACGTGAAGGGCGGTTCCATCAGCTGACCGAGCAACCGCTGCCGCCTGGCTCGGTCAAACAACTGGCCTATCAACTGATGAGCCAGAAACAGATCGCCGAATTCGAGCGCAATCTGGAAATGAACCTGGCCGTGGGCGTTCCCAATTCCGGCCGCTTCCGCATCAACGTCTATTACCAGCGCGGCGAAGTCGCCATGGTGGTGCGGCATATCAATAACGTCATTCCACGCATCGCCGAACTGGGGCTGCCGCCGGTACTGGAAAACCTGGTGATGCTGGATCGAGGACTGATTCTGGTCGTCGGCGCCGCCGGCTCGGGCAAGTCCACCACACTGGCATCGATGCTCGATTACCGTACCGCCAATCGCGCCGGGCATATTGTCTGTATCGAAGACCCCATCGAATTTCTGCACCAGCACCAGAAAGCCATTATCGATCAGCGCGAAGTAGGGCTGGATACCCTGAGTTTTTCCGAAGCCCTGCGCAACGTCCTTCGCGAGTCTCCCGATGTGATCATGATCGGCGAGATACGCGATCTGGAGACCATGGAGCACGCCTTGCACTACAGCGATACCGGACACCTGGTGCTGGCCACCTTGCACGCCACAAACGCCTCACAGGCGGTTGAGCGCATGGTCAACATGTTCCCCAAGGAAGCGCGCAACCAGGTGCTGGGCGACATCTCCATGAACCTCGCCGCCGTCATCGCCCAGCGGCTGGTGCCCGGGGTGCACAAGAAGCGCGTCGCCGCCGTCGAACTGCTGCTGCGCACCCCCTATATCGTCGACCTGATCGCCCGGGACGAACTGGAAGAAATCAAATCCGCCATGACCCGCAGCGCCGAACTCGGCCTGCAGACCTTCGACCAGCACCTCTACGAACTGGTCCAGAGCGGCGCCATCAGCCTCGACGAAGCCCTCAAACACGCCGACTCCCGCACCGACCTGACCCTCAAGGCGCGCCTGGAAAAAGGCTTCAGTTATGAGGAAAACGAAATGAAGGTATTGCGCGATGGCGATCTGACGGACGATTTCAAGTAGCAAGCTGATCGGTCCGAATCTACCGCAAGCCCTGCCGCGATGCGGTCAAGCGGCAAGTCTACTGCTTGGCTGCAAAACCTCATGCCGTACATGGGTGCGTAACGCCGTCAGCTTGAGATAGAGGACTGACTTTTGCATCGGCATTTCAGGGCATGAACTTGAAGCTGGCAGCCATCAGTGGCGTGAATTCGACCTGTCCCGATGTCAGGAAACTACCTGTATTTTCCAGATGCCTGACCAAGCCGAAGAAGCCAAGAAAACGCCAGACAAAGCGAGTACTGACAATACTGATCAGCTGCTGCTCACGGCTGGCATATTCACAATGCGGCAGCTGCTCCAGCATGGGCCCGACCACGACCGCAACCTCTTGCGCCAACTGCGGTATGCAACAGTGGCTCTGCAGGCGCCACAGCATGAACAGCCAGAGCTCCTGCAGGCCTATCTCGTCGCTGTAGGCGTCCAGATAGGCCCAATTGAATTGGCGGGCGGCGCTTGCAAGCATGTCCGCGTAAAAGCCGCCTAAGCCCTCTTTCTGATACTTTTTCTGCGCGTCCTTCTTGAAGTGCAGGCGGCCACTACGGCGATACAGAATACCGGCCAGTTCGGCATTCAGCCGAGTGTAATGCAGGGCATTGAAATCGTCTTCGTTACGGCCGCGATACTCGCTCAGAGAAACATGACTCAACTCCCCGACACTGGGCAGCTGATCTGCAATATCGCTGCACTGCTGAACGATCCGCACCGACAGGTTGCCTTTGGTGGTAAGGCGGATGGAACCGCCTGCCTCCAGCAGGTTATCCAGGAGAATCCCCAGATAACGCATGACCGGACTGCCAGACACATCCGCAGGAGTGCTGAATTCGACCCCTTGCCAGGCATTCCAGGGGGCGTTGAGCCAATTATGCATCTGCTCCGGCGACAGACCGCACAGATCTGTGAGGGGTTTGCTGTTCTGCGCATGCATCCTGGCGGCCACCACCGCTTCAAGATCCTCCCGGCTAAGCCCGGGGTTCGATAGCGCGATCTGCTGCAGATCTGCGAACAACTCCTGAAGGTGCGGGGGGTTGTTATCAATGCCGTCGCAGCAATGCTTGAATTTCTTACCGCTCCCACAGGGGCAGGGCTGGTTGCGTCCGATCTTGGTGTTGGTCATGAGAAAAGCCTGAGAGTCGCGTGCAGATGAAAATCGGAACAGTGTCTATCGCTCCCCGGTTGCACACCGGCAGGTCGCGTTCTGTCCAGAGTGTATCAAAACAAGGTCGTGCCTTTTCATGGCAACATTTCCGAAAAGGTCTCCAAGTCTCAGGTTAACTCAAAGACCACGGCAGGATTGCTCGGTTCATACCACTCGGTACAGGTACTGGCGTTGATCAGCGTCGTGCCGTGCCGCTGATAGGTTCCATAGCCTTCATGGATATGCCCAAAGACGAGGGCCTTCAGCTGCAATTGCGCAATGCGCTCGAGAAGATCAGCGCACCCGACGTTGCCGCCGCCCGCCAACACCGCATCACCAAAGCCCAGCGGCGGCCCATGGGTGATCAGCACATCGGTATTATCCGGAATCAGCGCCCAGGCATCATGCAGCGGCTGGCCCCGCTCCAGCATGAAGGCCCAGTACATGAACGCCGGCGTCCAGGGTGAACCCCAGAACCTGACTCCCTCGATCTCGACGCCGCTGTCCTGCAGGTAGATCGCATTGCTCAGTGCCTCCTGGGCCTGCTGCGGAACCTCCTGAAACGCCCAGTCGTGATTGCCGGCAATCACTATCTTGTGGCGATGGGGTAAGGTGCCCAGCCAGTCGTTGAGGTCTTCGATGTTGTCCAGCGTGCCCTGACCCAGGCAGTCACCGGCGTGAATCAGTACATCCCCATCCGGGATG
>JAAYHO010000348.1 GCA_012735335.1 Gammaproteobacteria bacterium | reverse complement strand
GTCGGTTTTCAGGGATGAAAACCGCGAGCTTACAGGGACGTACTTGCAGCGTGTCGTAGCAGGGGTGTACCAACGCAGAGGCCTGCACAGAATCACCAGCCCCACCAGCCCTAAAGACACCAGCCCCCAAAGAGCAGCAATTTCAGTAGGCCATAACGCAAAACCGCACCCAGAGGTGCGGTTTTGCGTTACAACGGCAGACGGATCAGGCGGTAGCCGCTTCCTCGACGTCGGCGGAAGTGCGGATCAGGTGATCGAAGGCTGCCAGGGAGGCGGTAGCACCGGCGCCCATGGAGATCACGATCTGCTTGAACGGCACAGTAGTCACGTCACCGGCAGCGAACACACCGGGAACCGAGGTGGCGCCACGGGCGTCGATCTCGATTTCGCCGAAGCGGGTCAGGTTGACTTCGCTGTCCTTCAGCCAATCGGTGTTGGGAACCAGACCGATCTGCACGAAGATACCGGCGACATCTACCTGATGGCTTTCGCCACTGACGCGGTCGGTGTAGCTCAGACCGACTACCTTGTTACCGTCGCCACGTACTTCGCTGGTGGCGGCGTTCATGATGATGTTCACGTTCGGCAGCGAACGGGCCTTGCGTTGCAGGACTTCGTCGGCACGCAGGGTGTCGCTGAATTCCAGCACGGTCACGTGCTCGACGATGCCGGCCAGGTCGATGGCCGCTTCGATACCGGAGTTACCACCACCGATCACCGCTACGCGCTTGCCTTTGAACAGCGGGCCGTCACAGTGCGGGCAGTAGGCTACGCCCTTGCCACGGTATTCCTGTTCGCCGGGTACGTTCATCTCTCTCCAGCGGGCACCGGTGGCCAGGATGACCGACTTGCTGCGCAGGGTCGCGCCGCTTTCCAGAGCGATCTCGACCAGACCATTGCTGGTCAGTCTGGCCGCAGTCTGCTCGGTGATCACGTCAATGTCGTATTCCTTGACGTGCTGCTCCAGGCTGGCAACCAGTTTCGGGCCTTCGGTGTAGGGTACGGAGATGAAGTTCTCGATGCCTACGGTATCCATTACCTGACCACCGAAGCGCTCGGCGACCAGACCGGTACGGATGCCTTTGCGCGCAGAGTAGATGGCTGCGGCAGCACCAGCCGGTCCGCCACCCACGATCAGTACTTCGTAGGGGGCTTTCTCGTTCAGTTCGGCGGCCTTGCGTTCAGCGGCGCCGGTGTCGACCTTGTTGACGATCTCGGCCAGTGTCATGCGGCCCTGACCGAAGTGTTCACCATTCAGGAACATGGTGGGTACGGCCATGATCTGGCGGCTGTCGACCTCGTCCTTGAACAGCGCACCGTCGATCATCACGTGGGTGATGTTCGGGTTCAGGGTGGCCATCAGGTTCAGCGCCTGCACCACATCCGGGCAGTTCTGACAGGACAGGGAGATATAGGTCTCGAAGTGGAACTTGCCTTCCAGGTTGCGGATCTGCTCCAGCAGCGCCGGGTCAGCCTTGGACGGGTGACCGCCAGCCTGCAGCAGCGCCAGAACCAGGGAGGTGAATTCGTGGCCCATGGGGATACCGGCAAAACGCACGCGGGGGCTCTGGCCCGCTTCGGCAATGCCCATGCTCGGGGTGCGCTGGTTTTCTACCGCGACCAGGCCGATCTTGCTCGACATCTCGGAGATCTCGACGGCGAGTTCATGCAATTCTTTGCCCTTGGGGCTGTCATCTACGGACACGCTGATTTCGATCGGTTTAACGATGTTCTGCAGGTACGTGTCCAGTTGTTTCTTCAGATTGGCGTCCAACATTGTGTGCGTGTCCTGTGAAAAAGTGGGGTGGATTGGCAAATTCTGGATATAAAAAACCCAGCCCGCCGACTGGACGCAGAGCGCCGCAGCGGGCCGGGTTTTCAGGCGGTCTTAGATCTTACCAACCAGGTCCAGCGAAGGAGTCAGAGTAGCTTCGCCTTCTTCCCATTTGGCCGGGCAGACTTCGCCGGGGTGAGCAGCGATGTACTGAGCAGCCTTGACCTTGCGCAGCATGTCGGCAGCGTTACGGCCGATACCTTCGGAAGTGATTTCCACAGCCTGGATGATGCCCTGCGGGTCAACGATGAAGGTACCACGGTTAGCCAGACCTTCGTCTTCACGCAGGATTTCGAAGTTGCGGCTGATCTGCATGGTCGGGTCACCGATCATGGTGTACTTGATCTTGCCGATGGTGTCGGAACTGCTGTGCCACGCTTTGTGGGTGAAGTGGGTGTCGGTGGATACGGAGTAGACTTCCACGCCCAGCTTCTGCAGCTCTTCGTAGTGATCAGCAACGTCGCCCAGCTCGGTCGGGCAGACGAAGGTGAAGTCAGCGGGGTAGAAGAAGAAGATCGCCCACTTGCCTTTTACGTCGGTGTCGGAAACGGTAATGAACTCACCATTTTTGAACGCCTGAGCGGTAAACGGCTTGATTTCGGTATTGATAACGGACATTCAAGACTCCTTATTGAGCTTTAGTCTTTGGGGTTGGAAACAGGACACATGATAGGACCTGTGCCTGGATACTGAAAATAAATTTAGCCTAAGCGCCGGATAGGTTTTAGCTATATGGGTTATGACTATATAGGAATCAGCTATATGGGGATGCGAACTGAATATTTCAAGTCGAATCATTTAAATTGATTTGCGTCAATTTTTTAATTCACGACATGAATAGATGTGATTCAGCCGCTGATACAAGATAGCCAGAATCCTACCGCACACCTAGGCTGAGAGTAAGCCCCGGATATGTTGGTTTCATGAATATCGGGGCACCACCTTCACCAGGAGCGGACCATGGATTTTGCCTACAGCCCCCAAACCGAAGCGCTGCGCCAGCAGGTACGCGGCTTTCTCGATCAGCACATAGTACCTCGTCTCGGCCAGTGGCAGCGGGAGGTTGCCGATGGGGCCTTCCCAGTATCCTTCATGGCGGATCTCAAGGCGCTGGCCAAAGCGGAAGGTCTGTGGAACCTGTTCCTGCCCTCCCTGCGCCCGGACGAGCCCGGTCAGGGTCTGAGCAATATCGAATATGCCCCGCTGGCGGAGATCATGGGTCGGGTCAGCTGGGCCTCGGAAGTGTTCAACTGCAACGCTCCGGACACCGGCAACATGGAACTGCTGCACATGTTCGCCACCGACGAGCAGCGTGAGCGCTGGCTCAACCCGCTGCTCAACGGCGAGATCCGCTCGGCCTTTGCCATGACCGAGCCGGATGTGGCCTCCTCGGATGCCAGCAATATCCAGACACTGATCCGCCGCGAAGGGGACGAGTACGTCATCAACGGCCGCAAGTGGTTCATCACCAACGCCTCGCACCCGGACTGTGCCTTTCTGATCGTCATGGGCAAGACCGACCCGGATGGCGAGGCGCGTCGCCAGCAGAGCATGGTGATTGTGCCTTTCGATACCCCCGGAGTGGAGCTGGTACGCAATATTCCGGTGATGCATCACATCGCCCCGGAAGGGCACAGCGAGCTGGTATTCCGCAATGTGCGGGTACCGGCCAGCAACCTGCTGGGTGGCGAGGGTGATGGCTTCATGATGGCCCAGGCCCGCCTCGGGCCGGGCCGGGTGCACCACTGCATGCGCGCCATCGGCATGGCCGAACTGGCGCTGGAGTTGATGGTGGACCGAGCCCAGGAACGCAAGACCTTTGGCCGCTATCTGCACCAGCATGGCAGCATCTCGGAATGGATTGCCCGCTCGCGTATGGAAATCGAACAGGCCCGCCTGTTGGTACTCAAGACCGCCTGGATGATCGACAACGTCGGTGCGAAGGAAGCCCGCAAGGAGATCTCCCTGATCAAGGCGGTGGTACCGGCCATGCTCAGCAATGTGGTGGATCGTGCCATGCAGGTATTCGGCGCCATGGGCCTGACCCCGGATACGCCGCTGGCCGACCTGTGGATCAGCTCGCGCTGCCTGCGCATCGCCGACGGCCCCGACGAAGTCCACCTGCGCAGCATCGCCCGCCTGGAAATCAACAGCGCCCAGGACCGACGCGGCAGCAGCAGCGACTACCTGACCCCGCCGGATGTGCTGCGGGCCAGGTAACTGGATTGCCGCGCTTCGCTCGCAATGACGTTGAGGGGATGACACTGGCCCCGGTAGCTCGTCCCACTCCCCGTCATTGCGAGGAGCGCAGCGACGTGGCAATCCATGGCTACCAGAGCCCTGCACCGCGGGTTTGAGCCTGCGCCTTGACCTTGGTCAATGACCTTTACCGCCACTCGGCGCAGAGTCACCGGCTGACGTTGATCATAGGGAGTTTCCATGCAACTGGTCTGTCCCGCAGGCAGTCTGCCTGCCCTCAAGGCGGCGGTGCGTCAGGGTGCCGATGCCATCTACACCGGATTTCGTGACGACACCAACGCCCGCCATTTCGCCGGTCTGAACTTCACTGACAAACAACTGGATGCCGGTCTGCAGCTGATCCGCCAGGAGCGCCGCAAACTGTTCATCGCGATCAATACCTATGCGCTGCCGGACGGCTGGGCGCGCTGGCAGCGGGCGGTGGACCGTGCCGCCGACCTGGGTGCCGATGCCATCATTGCCGCCGACCCGGGCATCCTCGCCTACGCCAGCCGCAAGTACCCCAACCTGCCCCTGCACCTGTCGGTCCAGGGCTCGGCCACCAACGCCGCAGCACTGCGTTTCTACCATGAGCAATACGGCATCAGCCGCACCGTGCTGCCCCGGGTGCTGTCACTGAATCAGGTGCGCCAGGTCGCTGAAGCCAGTCCGGTGCCGGTGGAGGTATTCGCCTTTGGCAGTCTGTGCATCATGGCCGAGGGCCGCTGTCATCTGTCTTCCTATGTCACCGGCGAGTCGCCCAATCTGTGTGGCGTCTGCTCCCCGGCCAGTGCGGTGCGCTGGAGCGAGGACGAACAGGGGCTGACCTCGCGCCTCAACGAGGTGCTGATCGATCACTATGATCCGGGTGAGCCGGCGGGCTATCCGACCCTGTGCAAAGGCCGCTTCATGGTTCACGGCAAGCGCTTCCACGCGCTGGAGGAGCCGACCAGCCTGAATACCATCGAGCTGATCCCGCAGCTGAGCGAGATCGGCGTGGTGGCGGTGAAGATCGAAGGCCGTCAGCGCAGTCCCGCCTATGTGGAACAGGTCGCCGGGGTCTGGCGCAAGGCGCTGGATCGCTACCGGGCCGACCCCCGCAGCTACAGCGTCGAGCCCGCCTGGAACCAGGTGCTGGGCAGTGTTTCCGAAGGCAGCCAGACCACCCTGGGCGCCTACCACCGCGCCTGGCAGTAGGAGAAAATTGATGAAACTGACAATGGGCCCGATCCTGTTCTACTGGCAGCGCCAGGCGATCATGGATTTCTATGCCGATATGGCCGAACAGCCATTGGATGTGATCTACCTGGGCGAGACGGTCTGCTCCAAGCGCCGGGCGCTGTCACTGGATGACTGGATCGGCCTGGCCAGGGACGTGCGTGAGGCCAGCGGCGCCGAGGTGGTGCTGTCCGGACTGACGCTGATCGAGGCTGCCTCCGAGCTGGGCAGCCTGCGCCGTCTGTGTGAGAACGGCGAGATCCGGGTCGAGGCCAACGATATGGCGGCGGTGCAATTCCTCTCCAGCCAGGGCGTGGATTTTGTCGGCGGGCCAGCGTTGAACGTCTACAACGCCTTTACCTTGAACGAGCTGGTCAGCCGGGGCATGGGCCGTTGGGTGCCGCCGGTGGAATGCTCCGCCGAGCTGCTGGCCGCGCTGATGCAGCAGGCGACTGAGCACGATATCGCCCTGCCGGAAATCGAGGTGTTCGCCTGGGGCCATCTGCCGCTGGCCTACTCGGCACGTTGCTTCACCGCCCGGGCGGAAAACCTGCCCAAGGATGACTGCGGCTTCATCTGCCAGAACTACCCGGATGGCATCCCCATGACCACCCAGGAAGGGCAGGTGCTGTTTACCCTCAACGGCATCCAGACCATGTCCGGCGGGATCAGCAACCTGCTGGCCGAATACCCGCGCATGCAGAGCATGGGTATCGACGCCCTGCGCCTGAGCCCGCGCTCGGAGAATATGGGCGAGATAGTGCAGCTGTTTGACCAGGTACGCCGGGGCGGCACGCCGCCGCTGGCACTGGATGGTTGCAACGGCTACTGGCATGGCCAGCCGGGGATGGTCACGGTGGAGGAGGTGGGGCTGTGTTGAATATGGCAGAACTGCTGTTGAAGGCTGGTGGGCCGCTGCTGCCGCTGGGCAGGCACGTGCCTTTTGCCGTGCAGAAGATGGTGATCGAGCAGGCGATGAAGCGCCTGTTTGCCGAGCCGTTGAATGACGGCGAGTTCGATGTGCTGGAAGGGCGCTGGCTGCGTATCGAAGTGAGTGATCTGGGCATGGCCTGGTGCCTGACCCGGGATAGGGTCGGCCTGCGCCTGGCCCGCAACGCCCCGGTGGATGTGTGCATCCGCGGCAACTGGAAGGAGTTTCTGCTGCTGGCCAGCCGCCAGGAAGACC
>JAAYHO010000347.1 GCA_012735335.1 Gammaproteobacteria bacterium | reverse complement strand
GCAAAATCCTCCAGCACCCGGATGCGGGTGGCCTCGGCCTGGGCGCACCAGTCCTTGAGCGCCTGGACCATTTCGTGGCCGTTGCTGCTGGTGCGGCCCCAGATCTGTTGCAGGGACTGCTGCTTCTCATGAATGACCTGCAGCGTCTGGCTCTGCTCCAGCAGACTCTGTACCCGCGCCTGTTGTTGCGGGCCGAGCAGGCTGGCCTCCCGTCCCAGCAGGCGTCTGGCCCGGCGGAACAGGTGCCGCACCGAGTCATCCACCCGCTGCATTTCCTGGCGCAGCAGCGGCAGCATCACCTGCTTGCGGTACTGGGCCATGATCTGAAAGCGGTTGTTGAGGATCGCCCGGGCGGTGTCCAGATCCAGCGTCTGCTTGCCCTCGATACGGTGCGGCACCGGGGCCACCCGGCGCACCCGGGCCAGGCGCAGCAGACTGAACAGGCGGATCCACATCCAACCCATGTCGAATTCCCACTTCTTCACCGACAGCTTGGCCGAGTTGGGGTAGGTGTGATGATTGTTGTGCAGCTCCTCGCCGCCGATCAAAATGCCCCAGGGCACTATATTGGTCGCCGCATCCTTGCACTCGAAGTTGCGATAGCCCACCGCATGTCCCAGCCCGTTCACCACGCCGGCGGCCCACAGCGGAATCCACAGCATCTGGATCGCCCAGACGGTCAGCCCCAGTACACCGAACAGCGCCAGATTGATAAGCAGCATCAGCACTATGCCGGTGTTCTGGAAGCGCCGGTACAGATTCCGCTCGATCCAGTCATCCGGGCAGCCCTTGCCATAGATGCGCAGGGTGTCCTGATTCTTCGCTTCGGCCATATACAGCTCCGCGCCCTTGCGCAGCACCGTGGACAGGCCTTTCTGTACCGGGCTGTGCGGATCATCCGGGGTTTCGCACCGGGCGTGATGCTTGCGGTGGATAGCCGTCCATTCCCGGGTGTTCATGCTGGTGGTCAGCCATAACCAGAAACGGAAGAAGTGCTGCAACGTGGGGTGCAGCTCCAGCGAGCGGTGCGCCGAATATCGATGAAGATAGACGGTCACACTGACAATGGTGATATGGGTCAGCACCAGAATGATGGCGACCAGTTGCCAGGGTGAAGGATCAAGTAAGCCGTTGTACCACATATGTCATGACCTCTGAAAAGCCGCACTGATTGGGTCAGTGTCTTGTTGGAGTATGGATCAGCTTGCATGAAGCTGACATGACCAGGGGATGAATGGAAGTGGGGGCGCAGCGGCAATTGCTACGGGATGTGTGGCGGGTCGGGAACTGTGTAGGGTGGGCGTGGACAGGGTTGGATTGTTGCCTCGGTATGACCAGGCCTGGGGTGTACCAACGCAGAGGCCGCATGGGGTACCAGCAGCGTTATTTCAGATGCCGGTGCGGGTCTTGCCGACCATGCAGGATACGGGTGATCTCAATGTCAGTGGCAGTCACGCGGTAAAACAGGATGTGGCTTTGCAGGGCGAGGCTCCGGCTGTCAGGTAGTAGCTCGGGGCGTTCTGTGCCGATCAGTGGCTGCTGGGGCAGCAGTAAAAACTGATCCTTGATGGCCGTCAGGTAGCTGTCGGATCGGGCCTGGCCCCATCGGCGCAGGCCGTACTGGTATATGTCCTTGAGATCATTTCTGGCGGCTGGCGCAATAACGAGTTTTCGGGAAGCCATTCGGGGTCAGTGCTTGATGTCGTCAAACAGGGCATCGAGGGCAGCTGCTGATTCGATGGCGATGCCTTCACCGCGATCCAGTTGGTCCATTCCCGCTTTCAGTTGCTCGCGTAGATGTGTCAGTTTTATTTCGTGAATCCAGTCTTCATGAGTATCCATGAAGCGCAGCGCTTCACGAACGACTTCGCTGGCGTTGTTGTACAAGCCAGACTCCACTTTACTCTTGATACGCGCTTCCAGCTCAGGGGTCAGGGATACATGCATGGCGATCTCTTGATACGTGTATTCTTGCAGGCAGGCTAGGGCGGCATACGGACATTGTCAATGTTTGTATATTGATGCTGGTCGCGATCCTGTTGACAGCATCCAGCGACCGCTTCTACTAGGAAAACTGTTCAGAATATGGATAATGCGTGACCATCCCATTACAACGTCCCTCGGATGGGTGATGGGCTCCCAATACCAATTAAAACAGCATCCAGGCATCCAAAATGACCAAATACAAACTGAGCGCCATTGCATTGGCCCTGATGACCTCCGTACCCGCTTTCGCTGCCAG
>JAAYHO010000346.1 GCA_012735335.1 Gammaproteobacteria bacterium | reverse complement strand
GCGCTCTACACCCGGCAACGGGCGCAGGACCATAACGCCCTGCAACTGCTGGTCGGCGCGGCCGTTCCCGAGGCGCTGCTCGAAGCCGAGCTGAGCACCGCCCTGCTGGCCGATCTGCCCGCCGGACTGCCAGCCGATGTACTGCAGCAGCGCCCGGACATCCGCGCTGCCGAGCATCAACTGCTGGCCGCCAACGCCGATATCGGGGCCGCCCGGGCAGCGTTCTTTCCCAGCATTCGCCTGACCGCGGCCGCCGGCACCGCCAGCGCTGATCTGGACGGCCTGTTCGACGGCGGCTCCGGCACCTGGAGCTTCCTGCCGCAGATCAACCTGCCGATCTTCACTGCCGGACGCCTCAAGGCCAACCTGGAATACAGCGAGATCCAGCAGGATATCCACGTGGCCCGCTACGAGCAGAGCATCCAGAACGCCTTCCGCGAAGTCAGCGACGGCCTCGCCGCCCGCGGCACCTTCACCGCGCAGCTGCAGGCCCAGAGCGACCTGGTACAAGCCACCGATGAGTACTACCAGATGGCCCAGCAGCGCTATGACGAAGGCGTCGACAACTACCTGATGGTACTGGATGCCCAGCGCGAGCTGTTTGGCGCACGCCAGCAGCAGCTAGCCTATCAATTGCAACAATTATCCAGTGAAGTAGCACTGTACCGGGCACTCGGTGGAGGCTGGTCAACCCAGGAGTAAATGGAGTGTCGAGCTCCATCTCGACACAACGCACCAACAGCACCCCAATTGCCGGGATGGAACCCGGCACCCCATGGCAGGCACCGCCCCTGGGAACGTCGAGCACCAGCTCGATGGGCAATGCTGAGTTCAACCTCCGCCTTCATCACTCCACAGCCGGACGCCGGTACGCTATAGTGCATCCCCACCAAGCTCCGCAGACATTCCACGCGGCCTTGCCCGTCCACCTCCCGATCAAAGCCCGTTTCCGTGTCCGCCCAGTTATCCAATATCCTTGCTGCCATCCTGCCCATTCTGCTGTCCCTGCTGCTCGGCTATATCGTCGGCAAACGCCTGTCCAGACCGGTTGTAACACCAATGATCCGCAGCATCACCCCGGTGGTCTGGGTCATTCTGTTCGTGATCGGTCTGGAATCCGGGGCGGCCTTCAGCAGTTTTGCTTCCGGCATGCAGGTGCTGAAGCAGGCGGCCATCTATGCCTTTACCATCAGTGCGGTGGTATTTGCCTGCATCCTGCCGCTGAACCGGCGTGGCGTAGCGCAGGACGACAGCCCCGGTGGCTGGCGCGGACTGTGGTATCCGCTCAAGGAATGCCTGATCGCCTTCGGGTTGGTGCTGCTCGGGGCCTTTGCCTGGCGTTTGCAGTGGCATGACAACAGCATAGGCGCGCTGGTGTTCAATATCTCCTGGTGGCTGTATGTACTGCTGTTCCTGATCGGGCTGGATCTGGCCCAGGTGGCCATCAGCCGCTCCTGGCTGGCCCCACGGGTGCTGAAAATACCGCTGTTGGTGATGCTGGCATCCATGCTGGCCGGTGTGCTGCTGAGCTGGATCACCGGAGAACGGCTGGCGGTAGCACTGGCGCTGAGCACCGGCTTTGGCTGGTTCAGCCTGTCCGGCGCCCTGGCCGGGCAGTATCTGGGCGAAGCCTATGGCAGCGTGGCCCTGCTCAACGACCTGATGCGCGAGCTGATCGGCCTGACAGTGGTGTTCCTGCTGGGCCGCAACTTCGCCAACAGCAGCATCGGCGTCTGTGGCGCCACTGCCATGGACACCACCCTGCCCTTCGTGCGCCAGGCCTGCCACTATGAATACGTGCCCACAGCCATCATCAGCGGCCTGATCCTGACCATCGCCGCGCCCTTCTTCATGCTGTTCTTTCTGAGTCTGGTGTGAGTTGCCAGGTGACGACTCACTCCCAATACGCTCAGGCGCTTTTGAGTCGGCCAAGCATCGAGGTATTCAGAACCACGGACTCATCTGCCCATACCCATACACAAATGCCATTTTCCGCGCCCGCGTCAGGCTGACGTAGATCAGCGCCCGCTCTTCGTTTTCCTTCTGACGTCGGGTTACCGGGTCAGCGGCTTGATTGACCACGAAGTCCAGGGGTACCAGCCCCTTGTTAACCGACAGGATGAAAACAGCGTCAAATTCCAACCCCTTGACCCGGTGCATGGTTGCCAGATTGATCGCCCCTTCGGGTGCGCTCGCCCCATCACCAACAAGAAGATGGCAGCGCTGGCCTAGGCTTTCGAACTCTGCCTGAATAGCCTGCAGCTCCCTGCGGGTCCGCGCGATGACACAGCATGCATCGGCAGCCAATCCATTGTCCTGCAGATCGTGCAGAACCTGACTCACCTGCTCGGCCATGCTGGAGAAGCTTTTTATCGCCGGTGCTGGCCCGTGCATGAGTGAGTGATAAAACGCCTGACTGTCTTCTCCCCCGTCCAGATCATCTACAGACACGCCCTCAAGCACACCAACAGCGACCTTGCGCGTCTCATCTGTAGTGCGGTAGTTCACCTTCAAACGCGAGCTGCGCCCACGTATATCAATGCCGCATTGGCCCAGTACAACCTTGTTGCGTCCGTAGATGCGCTGGTGGCCATCACCCACGATAAACAGATCGTTGGGCCCCGTGGGTACCAGAGCACGAATCAGCATGAACGCCTGCGTACCCATATCCTGGGCTTCATCCACGATGACCGAGCACAGCTCCGGCCGCAGTTCGGGGTTGTTTTCAAGCAAGCGGCGCGCGTCGCGATAGGCATCATCGGTCTCCTTGAGATAGTTGCTGGCCAGCAAATGCCGGTAGCGCTCAAATACCGGCCAGATATCCACTCGCTGCTGTCTATTCAGCCGCGTACCGCGGCCGATGCGCGAGGCCGTCTTGTACTCATCTGCGGTCATGATCGACAGCGGCTGAACAACCCTCGCCCACTCCTCCTGGAAGAACGCCAGACTGAAGTCGGAACCGGCAGGCTTATCGGAGTACGCCTGCTCCCACAGTTGCTTCTCCTGCTGGGCATCCATCAACAAGCCATAGTCATAGCCATGCTTCTTCAGAAAACTGAGTACCCAGGCATCAAGATTGACCACCTCGATACGCGCGCGCTGCGCCGGGTTGCAGATCTTGTTCAGGTTCTGCTGGATGTCGGATGCCAGGTTTC
>JAAYHO010000045.1 GCA_012735335.1 Gammaproteobacteria bacterium | reverse complement strand
GAACCAGTGATGCCCTGGCAGATTACCTTGGTGTTCTTGTCGATCAGGATGCTCATTACTTGCCCTCCGCAGCTTTGACGACTTGTACTGCAGCGTCGGTCAGACTGGTTGCTGCGATGATGTTCAGACCACTTTCAGCCAGTACCTTGGCACCCAGGTCGGCGTTGTTGCCTTCCAGACGCACCACAACCGGCACTTTAACGCCCACATCCTTGACTGCACCGATGATGCCTTCGGCAATCATGTCGCAGCGGACGATACCACCGAAGATGTTGACCAGAACCGCGGCCACATTGTCGTCGGACAGGATGATCTTGAACGCTTCGGTGACGCGCTCCTTGGTAGCACCGCCGCCTACGTCGAGGAAGTTGGCTGGCTTGCCGCCGTGCAGGTTGACGATGTCCATGGTACCCATGGCCAGACCGGCACCGTTGACCATGCAGCCGATGTTGCCGTCCAGCGCTACGTAGTTCAGCTCGAACTTGGCAGCGTGGGCTTCGCGCGGATCGTCCTGGGACGGGTCGTGCATGGCGCGCAGCTTGGGCTGACGGTACAGAGCGTTGCCGTCGATATTGATCTTGGCATCCAGGCAGTGCAGGTTACCGTCGGTCTTGATCACCAGCGGGTTCACTTCCAGCAGAGCCAGATCGTAGTCGGCAAACAGCTTGCCCAGACCAACGAAGATATTGGTGAACTGCTTGATCTGATCGCCTTTCAGGCCCAGTTTGAAGGCCAGATCACGGCCCTGGTAGGGCTGCGGGCCAACCAGCGGATCGATGGTGGCCTTGAGGATTTTCTCGGGAGTTTCCTCGGCTACTTTCTCGATCTCGACACCACCTTCGGTGGAGGCCATGAAAACGATACGACGGGTAGCACGGTCAACCACGGCACCCAGGTACAGCTCCTGATCGATATCAGTGCAGGCTTCTACCAGAATCTTGCTGACCGGCTGACCATTGGCATCAGTCTGATAGGTAACCAGGCGCTTGCCCAGCCACTGCTCGGCGAAAGCCTTGGCGTCTTCCTTGCTCTTGACCAGCTTCACACCACCTGCCTTGCCGCGGCCACCAGCGTGGACCTGGGCTTTTACCACCCACTCGGAACCACCAATAGTGTCACAGGCTTCGGCAGCTGCTTGCGGAGTGTCAACAGCAATGCCCCTGGAGACAGGAAGGCCGTATTCAGCAAACAGCTGCTTCCCCTGATATTCGTGAAGGTTCATTCGTTTGTACCGTTATTCGTATGAATTTCATAACAGTGACGGTACCCGCCACTGCCACCGATCAGGCCTGCTGGAAGTGTGTTCCCGCATACCCGTTCACCCCGGATGGGATGTGGCCGATCCCTCGACCTTGCCTTGGATATCGGCAACCGGCGCGGTGTGACATCGATACCGCTGATGTCATGCCGCGCCGGGAGGATTGATTAACGCTTCTTGCGGTTGGCGATGTGGATGGCGCCGCCATTCACTGCCAGTGCAGCTTCCTTCATCGCTTCCGACATGGTCGGGTGAGCGAAGACCATCATGCCCAGGTCTTCGGCGCTGGTGCCGAATTCCATGGCGATGGCGCCCTGCTGTACCAGTTCAGCGGCACTTGGCCCGATCACGTGTACACCCAGTACCCGGTCGGTTTTGGCGCAGGCGATGATCTTGACGAAACCGGCAGTGTCGTTGGCAGCCATGGCGCGGCCGCTGGCGGCGAAGGGGAATACGCCGGTATTGATCTCGACGCCTTCGGTTTTCAGCTGCTGCTCGTTCTTGCCAACCCAGGCCGCTTCCGGATGGGTGTAGATGACCGAGGGGATCAGATCGTAGTTCATCTGGGCTTTGTGACCAGCGATCAGCTCAGCCACGACCACACCCTCTTCCGAGGCCTTGTGTGCCAGCATCAGACCACGGACCACGTCACCGATGGCGTACACACCCGGTACCGACGTGGCGCAGTTGTCATCCACGTAGACATAGCCGCGCTCGTCCAGGGTAACACCGGAGTCGGCAGCCAGCAGGTCAGTGGTGACCGGACGACGGCCAACCGCAACGATCAGACGGTCGAAGGTCAGTTCCTGGTCGCCCTTGGCGTCGGTGAACTTGACGGTCACTTCTTCGCCCTTGACTTCAGAGGCGGTGACACGGGCACCCAGCAGCACCTTCAGGCCCTGCTTGGTGTAGATCTTCAGTGCTTCTTTCGACAGTTGCTCGTCAGCAGCCGGCAGGAACTTGTCCAGTGCCTCGATGACGGTCACTTCAGCACCCAGACGCGACCATACCGAGCCCAGCTCCAGGCCGATAACGCCGGCACCGATCACACCCAGACGCTTGGGCACAGCCTGGAATTCCAGTGCGCCGGTGGAGTCGACGATGACCTTCTGATCAACCGGGGCCGGGGGAATTTCCACCGGGCGCGAGCCGGAAGCCAGAATCACATTCTCGGCGGCCAGCACTTCGGTGCTGCCGTCGTTCTTGGTGACTTCAACCTGTTTGCCAGCCAGCAGCTTGCCGTGGCCTTCGTACACGGTAACACCGTTGGCTTTCAGCAGACCGGCAACACCGCCGGTGAGGTTCTTGACGATCTGATCCTTGCGGCCGATCATCGCTGCCACGTCCATCTTCACCTCGCCGGTGCTGATGCCGTGTACGCCGAAGGAATCCTTGGCTTCATGGAATTTCCAGGAGCTGTCCAGCAGCGCCTTGGACGGAATACAACCTACGTTCAGGCAGGTACCACCGAGAGCCAGCTTACCGTCCTTGCCCTGGTACTTCTCGATACAGGCGGTCTTGAGTCCCAGTTGGGCAGCGCGGATGGCGGCTACATAACCACCGGGCCCGGCACCAATAACGACTACATCGAATTTATCGCTCATAACCTTTCCTCTGTGTGCAGCTGCAACACGATGTACAGCTGTTTATCGGGCGCTACCGGTATCATCGATAACGCCCCACGTTAGTATTCTGTATTAAACGTCGAGCAGCATGCGTGCCGGGTCTTCCAGCAGCTCTTTGAGTGCCACCAGGAAGCTGACCGCGCCTTTGCCGTCAATCAGACGGTGATCATAGGACAGCGCCAGGTACATCATCGGCAGGATGACTACCTCACCATCAATGGCCATGGGACGTTCCTGGATCTTGTGCATGCCCAGAATCGCCGCCTGCGGCGGGTTGACGATAGGTGAAGACAACAGCGAACCGAATACGCCACCGTTGGAGATGGTGAAGGTGCCGCCGGTCATTTCTTCCATGGACAGTTTGCCGTCACGTGCCTTGCGACCGTACTCGGAAATGGTACCTTCGATCTGTGCCAGGCTCATGAACTCGGTGTTACGCAGTACCGGAACCACCAGACCGCGGTCGCTGGATACGGCTACGCCGATGTCCTGATAACCGTGGTAGACGATGTCCTTGCCGTCGATGGAGGCGTTGACTTCCGGGAAGCGCTTGAGTGCTTCGGTAGCGGCCTTGACGAAGAAGGACATGAAGCCCAGACGTACGCCGTCGTGCTTCTTCTCGAACAGGTCCTTGTACTTCTTGCGCAGATCCATGATCGGCTTCATGTTGACTTCGTTGTAGGTGGTCAACATGGCCATGCTGGACTGGGCATCCACCAGACGCTCGGCAATGCGGGCGCGCAGGCGGGTCATGGGTACGCGCTTCTCGACGCGATCACCTTCGCTCAGCACCACGCTGGAGGCGCTGGCGGCAGCGGCGGGTTTGGCGGCAGGTGCAGCAGCCGGAGCGGATTTCTTCGCTTCGATGGCATTCAGCACGTCTTCCTTGGTCACGCGACCACCCTTGCCGGTACCCTTGATCTGCGCTGCATCCAGGCCGTTTTCTTCAGCCAGTTTGCGCGCAGCCGGGTTGACCAGCTGCTCGTCGGCACCTGCATCGGCTTCGGCAGCAGCTGCAGCAGCCGGAGCGGCTTCAGCCTTGGGTGCGGCAGCAGCAGTGGCGCCTGCGTTCAGGGTACCCAGTACTTCAGCGCTGAGTACGGTTTCGCCTTCACCCTTGATGATGTCGCCCAGTACGCCGTCAGCTTCGGCCAGAACTTCCAGGACAACCTTGTCGGTCTCGATATCGACGATCAGTTCGTCGCGCTTGACCGCTTCACCAGGTTGTTTGTGCCAGGTTGCCACTGTGCCGTCTGCAACCGACTCGGGGAATGTAGGAGCCTTGATTTCAATTGCCATTATCGATCGATCCTTAAATAAACTGTGTTGTGCAGTGGCTCAGGAGTAGAGCGCGTCCTGCAGGAGTTTCGCCTGTTCTTCTGCATGGACCGAGGGGTAGCCGCCCGCAGGTGCAGCGGAAGCTTCTCGTCCAGCGTAGTCCAGATACAGATTGCTGACGCTGTGCTCTCCGATCACCCGGCGCATGTGGTGCTGACTGCAGTACCAGGCCCCCTGGTTCATCGGCTCTTCCTGACACCAGACCACCTTCTTCAGGTTGGTGTAGGGAGCCATGGCCTCGGCCAGATCCTCTTCGGGGAAAGGATACAGCTGCTCGATACGGACAATGGCAACATTCTCGTTCTCGTCGGCACGGCGTTTTTCCAGCAGGTCGTAGTAGACCTTGCCGCTGCACATGACCACGCGATCCACCTTGGCCGGATCGATATTGTCGATCTCGGGGATGACGGTCTGGAAGGAGCCGTCAGACAGATCTTCCAGGCTGGAGATTGCCAGTTTGTGACGCAGCAGTGATTTCGGGGTCAGCACCACCAGCGGCTTGCGCAGCGGGCGGATCACCTGACGACGCAGCAGATGATAGATCTGCGCCGGGGTGGTGGGTACCGCGACCTGAATGTTCTGCTCGGCACACAGCTGCAGGAAGCGCTCCAGACGGGCGGAGGAGTGCTCCGGACCCTGCCCTTCGTAGCCGTGCGGCAGCAGCATGGTCAGACCACACAGACGGCCCCACTTGTGCTCACCACTGGTGATGAACTGGTCGATCACCACCTGGGCACCGTTGGCGAAGTCACCGAACTGGGCTTCCCAGATCACCAGCGCATTGGGCATGGTGGTGGCGTAGCCGTATTCGAAGGCCAGTACCGCTTCTTCCGACAGCAGCGAGTCGTAGATATCCAGGCGCGGCTGGTTCTCGCTGAGGTTGGCCAGCGGGATGTAGGCACCCTCGCCTTTCTGGTTATGCAGAACGGCATGACGGTGGGAGAAGGTACCGCGACCCACGTCCTGACCGGTAATGCGCACCGGGTGACCTTCGTGCAGCAGCGTGGCGTAGGCCATGGTCTCGGCAAAGCCCCAGTTCAGGGCCAGGCCACCGGCGGCCATCTTCACCCGGTCTTCGATGATCTTGGACACCTGGCGCTGAACCACCAGACCGTCGGGCAGGTTGGTCAGGCGGTTGGCCAGCTCCTGCAGGGTCTTGAGATCGAAGCGGGTATCGTGGCGTGCGGTCCACTCGTGGCCCAGGTACGGCTTCCAGTCCACAAAGGTGGTGGCATCGGGTTCCTTGACCAGGCTCTTGACCACATGATCGCCGTTATCCAGCGCGTTGCGGTACTCCTCGACCTGTTCCTGCACCTGCTCCTCACTGAGCACAGCGGTGTCGATCAGACGCTTGGCGTAGATCTCGCGGGTGGTCGGGTGCTTGGTGATCACCGAGTACATGCGCGGCTGGGTACCGGACGGCTCATCCGCTTCGTTGTGACCACGACGGCGGTAGCAGACCAGGTCGATGACCACGTCACGCTTGAACTGCATGCGGTAGTCGACCGCCAGCTGGGTAACGAACAGCACTGCTTCCGGGTCGTCGCCATTGACGTGGAAGATCGGCGCCTGAATCATCTTGGCGACGTCGGTACAGTACTCGGTGGAGCGGGCATCTTCCTGGCGGCTGGTGGTAAAGCCGACCTGGTTGTTGACCACGATATGAATGGTGCCACCGGTTTTGTAGGCACGGGTCTGGGACATCTGGAATGTCTCCATGACCACGCCCTGACCGGCAAAGGCCGCGTCACCGTGGATGCTGATCGGCACCACCTTGTCACCGGTGGCGTCCTTGCGGCGGTCCTGACGGGCACGTACCGAACCTTCAACCACCGGGGAGACGATTTCCAGGTGGGAGGGGTTGAACGACAGCGCCAGGTGAACTTCACCACCGGAGGTCATGACGTTGGACGAGAAACCCTGGTGGTATTTCACGTCACCGGAGCCCAGGTCGATGATCTTCTTGCCTTCGAACTCGTCGAACAGGTCGCGCGGGTTCTTGCCCAGAGTGTTGACCAGTACGTTCAGGCGGCCACGGTGAGCCATGCCGAGTACTACCTCGTTGACACCGTAGGAGCCGGAACGCTGAATGATCTCATCGAGCATGGGGATCAGGCTTTCACCGCCTTCCACGCCGAAACGCTTGGTGCCCGGGTATTTGGTGCCCAGGTATTTCTCCAGCCCTTCAGCGGCAGTCAGACGCTCCAGCAGATGACGCTTGCTCTCGGCGGACTGTTGCGGCTTGCCACGTACGCTTTCCAGACGCTGCTGGAACCAGCGACGCTGCGCCGAATCGACGATATGCATGTACTCGGCGCCGATAGTGCCGCAGTAGGTCGACTTCAGGG
>JAAYHO010000345.1 GCA_012735335.1 Gammaproteobacteria bacterium | reverse complement strand
GCCATCGCACGCACTGGATTGCCGCGCTTCGCTCGCAATGACGGGGGGTGATGCATACACAGCGGTGTGTGTTCGACGGTGGATATGGGCTCAAGTGGCCTCAATGCTGCCGCCGCAAGGTATCCGACGGCAGCTCACCAAACTCATTGCGATAGCTCTCCGAGAACCGCCCCAGGTGCATGAAGCCATAATCCATGGCGATCTCGGTGATGTTGCGCACCCTGGCCGGGGAGCTGCTCAGTTGCTGGTGGATCTGCTCCAGCTTGCGCTGGCGGATATAGGATTTGGGTGTGGTCCCGGCCTTGCGCTCGAACAGCAGGTACAACGAGCGCGAGCTCATGTGCGCCAGCTTGGCCAGTTGCTCCACCGAGATATCCTTTTTCAGATGCTCTTCTATATAGTCGGCAATACGACTGAAGGAAGGACAACTCTCCTCCACCTGCTCTTGCTGGATATTGGTTTCCAGCGCGCAGAGCAGTTTGGCTGCCAGCAGGCGGCTGTACTGTTCGGCCAGCGGCCCCTGACACTGGCCGCTGCTGGCTTCCTGACAGATCAGTCTGAGCAGTTCAGCCACGCCCTGCAATTGTTGCGAGGGGTACAGGTTGGCGGCAAAGCGGATGCCCTGAGCAGGCGAAGAGCCCTGGCTGTCGCTGCAGGCCTGCTCCAGCAGACCTACCGGCAGTTTGACGATCAGCTTCTCGCAATCGCTGGAATAGGTCAGGTCCACCGGATCCTCGGGATTGATCAGCAGCATCTCGCCGGGGCTCAGGTAATGTTCCTGGCCACGGCTGTGCCAGCGGCAATGGCCGCTGAGCTGCAATTGCAGGTGGTAGACGGTTTCCAGCGCCTTGGAGCTGACCTGAATCTGCTCGCCGTAGCGCAGGCTGCACAGATCCAGCTTGCCGAACTGCCGATGCCGCAGGCTGGCCTGCTGATCGGAACGGCGAGCCCCACGGATGCCATGCACCCCGACATGCTGATTGACGTAATCCGACACCCTGTGCGGATCGGCCTGATGGTAAACAATACTTTCGGCACCCAACAGACTGACCATGACAGACACCTCGCTGAACACTGCTTAGCCAGAACACAGGTCAGCATAGGAAATTCGCCCCACCAACCACAGGGTCAATGTTCGATAATCGCACACTTTCCGGTTCCGCCGTGCCGCAGCGGGCCGCTATACTCAGAGCAAGTTCACTGGCCAGCCTTGGAGAGCCAGCCATGTCTCTGCCCCAGCATGTCCGCCTGGTCGAAGTCGGCCCCCGGGATGGTCTGCAGAATGAAGCCAGGCCAATCACCCTGGCCCAGCGTATGGAACTGGTGGACAGACTGTCCGCCGCCGGACTGAACCATATCGAGACAGGCAGCTTCGTTTCGCCACGCTGGGTACCGCAGATGGCCGACTCTGCTGCCGTATTCGACGGCATCCAACGCCGTCCCGGTGTGTGTTACAGCGCGCTGGTGCCCAATCTGCAAGGCATGCAGGCCGCCATCGCTGCCGGGGCAACCGAGGTGGCGGTATTTGCCTCGGCTTCCGAGGGTTTCTCCCAGCGCAATATCAACTGCTCGATCAACGAAAGCCTGCAACGCTTCGCCCCGGTCATGGCGCTGGCCGCCGAACAGGGCATGGCGGTACGCGGTTACCTGTCCTGCGTGTTGGGCTGCCCTTACGACGGCCCCGTCGCCCCGGAACAGGTCGCAGCGGTCAGCGCCGAGTTGCTGGCGATGGGTTGTTACGAGATTTCCCTGGGCGACACCATCGGCGTGGGCGTGGCCAGTGCTACCCGCCAGTTGATAGAGGTGGTCAGCCAGAAGGTTCCCCGGGATCAACTGGCGGGACACTTCCACGACACCTACGGCCAGGCCCTGAGCAATATCTACGCCGCCCTGCTGGAAGGAGTCAGTGTATTCGACAGCTCAGTCGCCGGGCTCGGCGGCTGCCCCTATGCCAAGGGTGCCAGTGGTAATGTGGCCAGTGAGGATGTGCTGTATATGCTCAGTGGAATGGGCATCAGTACCGGGGTGGATCTTGAGCAGTTGGTGGCGACCGGGCAGTGGGTTTGCCGGTTGCTGGAGAGAGAGAATGGCTCGCGGGTTGGGCGGGCGCTGGGCAAGGCGTGAACCACTCGTCCCTCCCAGGCACATTCGCCCCGAGGGCAGAGCTCCTACAAGCCGGTGAGTTGCCATGCCGGGGTTGGCGAGCGCCTGCTCG
>JAAYHO010000344.1 GCA_012735335.1 Gammaproteobacteria bacterium | reverse complement strand
CTGCCGAAGTGCAGGGCCACGTCGAAGGCCAGGCCCTGATCCGGCCAGCCGGTCAGCGCCGGAACCAGAATCAGGTGGGCGGAACTGGAAACCGGGAGAAACTCGGTCAGGCCCTGGAGCAGGGCCAGTACGACAACTTGCAACCAATCCATCTGTAACGGGGCTCCGTGGTCAGGGAGAAACTGATGCTGAACAAGCGCGCAAGTAAACCACGAACTGACCGGGGGAGCGAATATTTGCGCGGCCTGTTCAGCTGTCCGTCAGTTGGCGGGCAGGTAGCGCAGCAGCAGGGCGTTATTCACCTCGGCGCCGTCCGGTTTGCGGATGCGCACCACATGGCCGGTGCCCGGTGCGACCTCGGCAGGTTGCCCGTGGCGATCCAGCAGTGCTTCGAGAACGAAGCTGTGATTGCCGGAAGGGGTCATGAGTTCCATCTGGTCGCCCAGGGCAAAGCGATTCTTTACCTCGATGCTCAGCCAGTCGCCCAGATCTTCCAGTACTTCGCCGACAAACTGATGACGCAGCATGGCCGAGTTGCCACGCTCGTAGTTCTGGTACACGCCCGGTGGGTGACGACGGTAGAAGCCCTCGGTGTAACCGCGGTTGGCCAGGCTCTCCAGATCATCCATCAGGTTCATGTCGAAGGGTCGACCGGCCATGGCATCGTCGATCGCCTTGCGGTAGGTCTGCACGGTACGGGCGACGTAGAAGTGCGACTTGGTGCGGCCCTCGATCTTCAGCGAATGCAGGCCCATGTCGACGAAACGTTGCACATGCTGGATGGCCCGCAGATCCTTGGAGTTCATGATGTAGGTGCCGTGCTCGTCCTCCTCGATGGCCATCTGCTCGTCGGGCTTGTCGCTCTGGTTGAGCAGGTAGACGGGCTGGGTTGCCTCCGGCTGGGCTTGCTGTGGCTGCACGATCTGCGGCTGCGCGGCCAGCGGCTCGACATTGCCCTCGGCGGTTTCCTGCGCCGGTTGCAGGTCGTATTTCCAGCGGCAGGCGTTGGTGCAGGCACCCTGGTTGGCGTCCCGGTGGTTGAAGTAGCCGGACAGCAGGCAGCGCCCGGAGTAGGCAATGCACAGCGCGCCGTGGACGAACACTTCCAGCTCCATGTCCGGGCACTGGCGCTGGATCTGCTCGATCTCGTCCAGTGACAGCTCCCGGGACAGGATCACCCGCTCCAGCCCCTGCTGCTGCCAGAACTTCACCGTGGCCCAGTTGGTGGCGTTAGCCTGCACCGACAGATGCACCGGCATGTGCGGCCAGCGCTCGCGTACCAGCATGATCAGCCCCGGGTCGGACATGATCAGCGCATCCGGGCCCATGGCGACGATCTGTTCCAGGTCCCGGGTATAGGTGGCGACCTTGCTGTTATGCGCGGCGATATTGCTGGCCAGGTAGAACTTCTTGCCCAGCGCATGGGCTTCCTTGATGGCTTCGGCCATCACCTCGGGGTTGTGGAAGTCATTCTCGCGTACGCGCAGACTGTAGCGCGGCTGGCCGGCATAGACCGCATCGGCGCCATAGGCAAAGGCAAAGCGCATGGCCTTGAGGGTACCGGCTGGCGCCAGCAGTTCGGGGGCTTGGGACATGGTGGTGATCCTGTTTACAAGACAAGAAGGGCGGCGAGGATAGCGTTCTGACTGGCATCCGGCATTGATCCGGATCAGTTGATGGCCAGACAACCCCAGGCATGGCCCGCCACTCCGTCATTGCGAGGAGCGCAGCGACATGGCAGTCCACGGGCCTCGGCGTTTCCCGCCCGCACTGGATTGCCGCGCTTTGCTCGCAATGACGAAGAGGGGGTTCTGGTATCGGTGGCAGTGCCTCACTTCCCGTCATTGAGGAGGGGGCGGGCGTGGCTAGAGAAACATCTCCAGCAGGTCATTGAGAAACAGCCGGCCCTGTTCGGTGGGGCGTAGTTGCTGTTGCCAGGGCTCCAGCAATCCCCGTTGCACGGCCTTGTCCAACAAGGGGACTATGGCGTCGAGGGGCTGGCCGGTGCGTTGGGTGTACCAGGCGCTGGGTACGCCGTCCACCAGCCGCAGGGCGTTCATCAGGAAGTCGAAGGGCAGTTCTTCGGCGCTGAGGATCTTGCTGCCGGCCAGAAAAGCCTTGTCCGGGTTCAGGTAGTCCTTGGGTTGGCGGGTCTTCCAGTTGCGCTCCACCGAGCCGTCCGGATGGGTCAGCTTGCCGTGGGCACCGGCGCCGATGCCGATGAAGTCGCCGTACTGCCAGTAGTTCATGTTGTGCCGCGCCCGCCGTCCGTCCCGGGCATAGGCGGAGATCTCGTACTGGGCGTAGCCGCTTTGTGCCAGCCGCGCCTGACCGGCTTCCTGAATATCCCACAGCACTTCATCTTCCGGCAGCTTCGGCGGGCGGCTGTAGAACACGGTGTTCGGTTCCAGCGTCAGCTGGTACCAGGACAGGTGCTCGGGGGCCAGGGCAATCGCCTGGTCGATATCCGCCCTGGCCTGCTCCAGCGTCTGGCCGGGCAGGCCATGCATCAGGTCCAGGTTGAGGTTGTCGAAACCGGCGCGGCGGGCCATGTCCACTGCGGCCAGGGCTTCGCTGTCGTCATGAATGCGCCCCAGCGCTTTCAGATGAACTGGATTGAAGCTCTGGATGCCGATCGACAGGCGATTGATACCGGTGGCGCGGTAATCGCTGAATTTGGCCTGCTCGAAGGTGCCGGGGTTGGCTTCCAGGGTGATCTCGATATCGCGGGCAAAGCTCAGCCGCTGCTGCATGGCCTGCAGTAGACGATCCAGGCTGGCGGCGGAGAACAGACTGGGGGTGCCGCCGCCGAAGAAGATCGAGACCAGCTCCATGCCGTGCACCTGATGCAGTTCCTGCTCCAGATCGGCAATCAGCGCATCGATATACTCGGCTTCCGGCAGCCCACTGTCGTAAGTATGCGAGTTGAAGTCGCAGTACGGGCATTTGCGCACACACCAGGGGATATGCACATAGGCTGCCAGCGGCGGCAGTGG
>JAAYHO010000044.1 GCA_012735335.1 Gammaproteobacteria bacterium | reverse complement strand
GCGCAGCGACGCGGCAATCCAGTGCTTGCCGCCAGCACCGAGCCCCCTGGATTGCCACGGCCTTCGGCCTCGCAATGACGTTGGTGCGGTGAGCCCGCTACAAACAAAACCGCCCAATCACCCCCCGCAACACCCTCACCATCGGCTCAATCCTGTCCATCGCCAGATACTCATCCGGCTGATGCGCCTGGGCAATATCCCCCGGCCCCAGGATCACCGTCTGCAACCCCAGCTGATTCAGATACGGTCCCTCAGTCGCAAACGCCACACTGCCCGCACCGTACCCGGTCAACTGCTCACAGGCCTGCACAATCTCCGCGCGGGCCGGGGTGTCCAGGGGGGCCACGCCGGGGAACAGAGGTTGGTAATCAATCTGTACCCCATGCTCCTCGGCCACCAGCTGCAGCCGTTGGGCGATGGTCGCGCGCAGTTCATCCGGCTGCATGCCCGGCAGCGGGCGCAGGTCGAATTCCAGGGCGCAGCGGCCGCAGATGCGGTTGGGGTTGTCGCCGCCGTGGATGCAGCCCAGATTCAGGGTTGGCGTCGGTACGCTGAACAGCGGGTTGTGCCATTGCTGTTGCCACTGGTTGCGCAGGCCCATCAGCTCGCTGATCACCTGGTGCATCGCCTCGATCGCATTGCGCCCCAGGGTTGGATCGGAGGAATGCCCGGCCTGGCCGATGATATCCACCCGTTCCATCAGAATGCCCTTGTGAATCCGGATCGGCTTGAGCCCGGTCGGCTCGCCGATCACCGCATGCCGCGCCCCCAGCAGATCGTCGGCGACCAGCGCCTGGGCCCCGGCCATGGCGCTTTCCTCATCGGCGGTGGCGAGAATGATCAGCGGCTTTTTCAGAGGTTGATCCAGCAGCGGCTGTAGTGCTTCGATAATCAGTGGAAAGAAGCCCTTCATGTCGCAGCTGCCCAGCCCGTACCAGCGCCCATCGGCTTCGGTCAGTGTGAAAGGGTCATGCTGCCAGCGGTCAGGGTTGCAGGGAACGGTGTCGGTGTGCCCAGCCAATACCAGTCCGCCGGGGCCACTGCCCAGGCTGGCAATCAGATTGGCCTTGGCCGGTGAGTCGGCCACCGGTTGAATGCGACACTCGAAGCCCAGCCGGCCAAGCCAGTCCGCCAGCAGATGAATGACCGGCAGGTTGGATTGATCGTGTTCGGCCTGGGTACAACTGACAGAGGGGGTCTGCAGCAGGGCGGCGAATTGCGCCTTGAGCGAAGGGAGGGGCATGACAAACTCCTGACTGACATCTGGCCCCGCGACCGCTGGAGCGGTAAGCGGGGCCGTAGCTGAAAGGACAGCTTACGTCAGCCAGGCGAGGGCGTCAGCCGAAAATGGCAGAGAAGATCAGGAAGTAGATGATCGAGAGAATGGCACCCGCCGGCAGGGTAATCACCCAGGAGGTGAAGATGGTGCCGATTACGCGCAGATTCAATGCAGCGATCCCGCGGGCCATACCGACCCCAAGAATGGCGCCCACCAGCGTATGAGTAGTGGAGACAGGCAAGCCAAGGCCGGAAGCACCCACCACGGTGGAGGCAGCAGCCAGCTCAGCGGCGAAGCCACGGCTGGGGGTCAGCTCGGTAATGTGCCGGCCGATAGTCGCGATAACCCGATAACCATAGGTAGCCAGGCCCACCACGATGCCCACGGCGCCCAGCAACAACACCCAGCCAGGTACGGTAGATTGGGCCGCGATTTCGCCGGACTGCAGGACGCCGACGATGGCCGCCAGCGGGCCGACCGCGTTGGCCACGTCGTTGGAGCCATGGGCGAAGGCCATGGCGCAGGCGGTAAAGATCATCAGGATAGCGAAAACCCGCTCCACGCCATGCAGGTGGGATTTGCCTGAGGCACCATCCTTGATGCGGCTCATGAGCAGCACGCCGATAGTGGTAACGATCAGACCGGACAGCACCGACAGGCCGAAGCTCTCGAGGTCGGAAAGATCCAGACCAACGTGCTTGAGCCCCTTGGTCAGGGTCATCAACGCGATAATGAAACCCACCGCAAACATGTACAACGGGATATAGCGCTTGGCATTGGCGAAGGGGTCATCGGTGTCGAGGATCAGCTTGTGCACACTCATGAAAATCATGAAGGAAATGGTGCCGGCCAGCAGCGGCGAAATGATCCAGCTGGAGACAATCGGTAGCACTCCTGCCCATTTCACCGAGTCCACCGACACACCGACGGCGGCAAAGCCAATCACCGCGCCAATAATGGAATGCGTAGTGGATACCGGCCAACCCTTGATAGAAGCGACCAGCAACCAGGTGGCTGCCGCCAGAAGGGCGGCAAGCATGCCAAAGACCATCTGGTCGGGCGTGATCATCGATGAGTCGACAATGCCGCTGCGGATGGTCTGGGTAACCGAGCCACCGGCCAGATAGGCCCCGAGGAACTCGAACACCATGGCAATGATGATCGCCTGCTTGATGGTCAGCGCCCGGGAGCCGACCGAGGTCCCCATGGCATTGGCCACATCGTTGGCGCCCACGCCCCAGGCCATGAAGAAACCGAACAGACAGGCCAGCACCAGCAAAATGGTGCCATATTCTGCGATCAGGGTCATAAGATAGAGCTCTTGTGGAAGAAGAAAGTCAGCCGTTAGCGGGCCATGATGATTCCCAGGCGGTTACCCACGCGCTCGGCGCGGTCCGCAACATCACCAATCCATTCGATGATCTGGTAGGTGAACATGACATCCACCGGAGGTAGAACGGCCTCCCGCTTGTACAGTTCGGCACGCAGCCGCACCTGCATCTCGTCGGTATCGCGCTCGATGAGCTCCAGCTCGTCGATCAGTTTTTCCACCAGCTTGACCTCACGACCGGCAAAACTGGTTTCCATCAGATCACTCAGCTCACCGATGGCCTTCAGCGCCTGTGCCGAAGCCTCTACCGAGCGCGCAACAAAAGCCCGGAATGCCGGCTGAACGTCAGAATGAACCTTCATCCGGCGACCCAGCATCAACCCCGCGATATCCTTGGCGCGGTTGGCTATTTTGTCCTGTACACTGAGCAGCTCCAGCAGGTCGGAGCGGGGCACCGAGAGGAACAGGCTGTTGGGCAGACTGACGCGAATATTCTTCTTCATCTGATCGGCTTCGCGTTCGAGGTGGGAAATCTGCTGTTGAATGCGCTCGGCTTCGGCCCAATCCTCGGCCATGACGGCATCCATGAACGGCACCAGTTGTTCGGTGCATTCGTGCGATTTAGCCATATGACGCTGCATCGGCCCGATGGGGGAGCGACCGAACAGGTTCAGGAAAGGATTATTGGGCATTTATCAGGCTCCAGGGCGAGAGGGGTGGCTGATTATAGTCCCGCGGGGCGGGAGGGTCACCCGATAGACACAAAAAGGTCACAAACGAGAAAGAGAATGGTCAAGGAAACAGAAATAAAACTGCGGATCACCCCGCAGGCGGCACAGGCGCTGCGCAACCACCCGCTGGTGATCGAGCGCCTGGCCGGCGAATGGCACACCGGCACCCTGTACAACCAGTACTTCGACACCGCCGAGCGTGAACTGGCCAGCGCCCGCGTTGCCCTGCGCGTACGCCGCGATGGCGAACAGTTCATCCAGACCCTCAAGAGCAAGGGCCAGAGCGTCGCCGGACTGTCCGAGCGCAACGAATGGGACTGGCCGGTCAGCGCCCAGGCACTGGACCTGACCCTGCTTGATGACGGCTGCTGGCCCGCCAGCCTGGCCAAGCTCGACAAACTCCTGCTGCAACCGGTATTCACCACCGATTTTGAGCGCACCAAAGCCATCCTGCGCTGGCAGCGCGACGATGAGCAGGTGGAAGTGGAAATGGCCCTGGACCAGGGCGAGGTCGCTGCTGATGGCCGCAATGAGCCGATCAGCGAACTGGAACTGGAATTGCGCGCCGGCCCGGCCGCCGCCCTGCTGGAACTGGCCGTCGCCCTGGCCGCCGACGTACCGCTGATGCCCTGCGATATCAGCAAGGCCGAGCGCGGCTACCGCCTGTACGACCCCGCCAGCTACGACCTGCAACTGGATGCCCACCCCTGGAGCGCCACCACCAGCGTCGATGAAGTGGTCACCGCCGGTGGCTGGCAACTGCTCGGCCACACCCAGCGCCTGGCTGAACAATACCGCTTCAGCGGCCAATGGCGACTGTTCCGTGACCTGACCGGCCTGTTGGTCAACCTGCGCGCCTTCTTCGGTGTATTCGATCTGGCCGTGCCCCGCAGCAGCCAGAGCTTCGGTCCGGCGCTGGATGCCCTGCTGCAGCAGTTCCGCCCGCTGGTACTGGCCGGTTGGGCCGATGATGAAGAAGGCCAGCAGGCCCGCGAACAGGCCCCGCAGGTATTCGAAGCCAGCGTCAACGATCCGGCCTGGGGCCAGCTGTTCCTCAGCCTCGCCCTGTGGCTGCACCAGGCCAGCTGGAAGGCCAATCGTCCACCCCGGGGCGACCGGGTCGGCGCATTACCGCTGCCGCGCTGGCTGTTGGCCGCCGTCGCCCGGGAGATTCAGGAGCTGCGTGTGCCCCACCAGAACGAAGCCGACAGCGAAGTCGCCGTCTGGCTCGACCAGCAACCGCGCCTGCACCGGCTGAGCTTCCTGCTCTCGGGCTTTCGCGAGTTTCTCGATGTACCCCAGCCGGATCGGCTGTATGGTGAGCTGAACAAGCTCCAGGCACTGCTGGAGCAATACCCGCTGGTGGACGAAGAAGTACAACCAGCCCTGCTGGCAGCGCTGCGCAAACAGGGCCAGAAGATCCGCAAGCTGGACGCCTGGCGCGAACTCAACGGCTGACACGGGCAGGGCAGAAGGGAGCAGAGGGGGCAGGGATGAAACATCTTCACGAACTGGTAAGTGCCGAACATGATCGGCTGCTGGAACTCACCGACCTGCTGCAGGCACTGGTGCAACAGGGGCGACTCAGCCAGGAGGTTGCCGAGCAACTGAGCATGCTGCGCCGTTCCACCGCCGGAGCCGCCGCCCGCCAGCACCCGCTGGAGTTCATCGCCAGCCAGGCCCCGGACGACCTGGCCCGGCCCGGTAAACCGCTGGATGCGGAAACCCTGGCCCGCTGGCTGGCCAGCGAAGCCCGCCAGCCGTTCTACCGCATCGACCCGCTGAAGATCAACGTCTCAGCGGTCACCCCGCTGATGTCCTTCGCCTTCGCCCAGCGCCACGGCATCCTTGCCGTGGACGTCAACGAACGGGAAGTCACCATCGCCAGCGCCCAGCCCTTCGTGCGCAAATGGGAAGCGGACCTGGTGCACGTACTCAAACGCGAGATCCGCCGGGTGGTCGCCAGCCCGGCGGACATCCAGCGCTACTCGGTGGAATTCTACCGGCTGGCGCGCTCGGTCAGCGGTGCCAGCGCCACCGACCAGAAGGTCAGCGCGGTGGGCAACTTCGAGCAACTGCTCAACCTCGGCAGCATGGGCCAGGAACCGGACGCCAACGACGCCCACGTGATCAATATCGTCGACTGGCTGTTCCAGTACGCCTTCGAACAGCGCGCCAGCGATATCCACATCGAACCGCGCCGGGAGAACGGCAGTGTACGGCTGCGTATCGATGGCGTATTGCACACCGTCTACCAGTTCCCGCTGCAGGTCACCGTCGCCGTGGTCAGCCGTCTGAAAACCTTGGGGCGCATGAACGTCGCGGAAAAGCGCAAACCCCAGGATGGCCGGGTCAAGACCCGCTCACCCCAGGGCAGCGAGATCGAACTGCGCCTGTCGACCCTGCCCACCGCCTTCGGCGAAAAGATGGTCATGCGCATCTTCGACCCGGATGTACTGCTGCGCGGTTTCGATCAACTGGGTTTTTCCGCCGAGGACCAGCGCCGCTGGCAGGGCATGGTCCAGCAACCCAACGGCATCGTACTGGTCACCGGCCCCACCGGCTCGGGCAAGACCACCACCCTGTACACCACCCTCAAGCAACTGGCCACGCCCGAGGTCAACGTCTGCACCATTGAAGACCCGATCGAAATGGTCGAAGACAGCTTCAACCAGATGCAGGTGCAGCACAATATCGAGCTGACCTTTGCCAGCGGAGTGCGGGCGTTGATGCGTCAGGACCCGGATATCATCATGGTTGGTGAGATCCGCGACCTGGAAACCGCCGAAATGGCCATCCAGGCCGCACTCACCGGCCACCTGGTACTCTCCACCCTGCACACCAACGACGCCCCCAGCTCCATCAGCCGGCTGATCGAACTGGGCGTACCCGCCTACCTGATCAAGGCCACGGTACTCGGCATCATGGCCCAGCGCCTGGTGCGCACCCTGTGCCCGCATTGCAAGGCACCGGCAGACGTGGACGAAGCCGCCTGGCAGGACCTGACCAAGCCCTGGAACTCCCCCCTGCCAACTCGCGCCCACCGCCCCGTAGGCTGCCCCGAATGTCGCGAAACCGGCTACCGAGGCCGCGCCGGGGTATACGAACTGCTACCCCTGAGCGACAGCCTCAAACCCCTGATCCAAACCGACCTCGACCTCAACACCCTGCGCCGCCAAGCCTACCGCGAAGGCATGCACAGCCTGCGCCTCTCCGGCGCCCAGAAAGTTGCCGCCGGCCTCACCACCATAGAAGAAGTCCTGAGAGTAACCCCCACCAGCCAGCAAAGCTGAGCGCCAAGCCCTCGGAGTGCCGCGCCCCACCCCCGGGAACCTCGAGCACCAGCTCGATGAGCGAAGCCGCCCGAAACACCGCGGACGAGCTGGTGCTCGTCCCTCCCAGGAAGATGCCAGCAATGGAGTGCCGCGCCTATCCCGTCATTGCGAGGAGCGCAGCGACGCGGCAATCCATCG
>JAAYHO010000343.1 GCA_012735335.1 Gammaproteobacteria bacterium | reverse complement strand
GGACTGGGCGCCGCGCTGGTGGCGTGCCGAGGACAGCGGGATGGCGATTCCGGTGATGATCCTCAACGGTCGGCGCATCGAGCAGCGCACCCAGATAGTGCAGGAAGGCGGCGCCCAATGGCTGGCCGAAGATCAGCGGCACAATGGCTTCGACCCGGTGATCATCGACGGTCGCGATCCCGCCGCCTTTGCCTGGGCCATCATCATGGCCGAAGACAAGCTGCAGACCTTTGCCGATGACCCACAGCGTCGTTATCCGGCGGCCTTGCCCTACATCATCGCCGAGACCGAGAAGGGTTTCGGTTTCCCCGGCGCCGGGACCAACGCTGCACATAACCTGCCGCTGGTGACCAATCCCTTCAAGGACGTGATTGCCCGGGAGCTGTTCAATACCAGCGCCCAGGCGCTGTATGTGCCCCGTGTCGAGCTGGAGCAGTCACTGGCTACGCTGACCAATCATCAGCAGCAGGGCAGGTCGCTGGAAAGCCAGAACCCGCTGGTGCATCGCCAGCCGCCCGCGCCCAGTCTGCCAGAGCCGAAGTGGCAGCCCGTGGGCACTGAAAACAGCGCCATGGGTGTACTGGATAACTGGTTCGTCGAGCTGGTCAAGGCCAACCCCGCGTTGCGCGTGCGCGTCGGCAACCCGGACGAGCTGGCCAGTAACAAGATGGGCGAGACCCTGGCTCTGCTCAAGCACCGGGTCAACGATCCGGAACCGGGCGTTCATGAGGACCTGCACGGCGCCGTCATTACCGCCCTCAATGAAGAGGCCGTGGCGGCCGCAGCGCTGGCCAACAAGGCCGGGCTCAACCTGATCGTCAGTTATGAAGCCTTTGCCGTGAAGATGCTCGGCCCGATGCGTCAGGAAGCCATCTTTGTACGCCGCCAGAAGGAGCTGGGCCAGCGGCCGGCCTGGTTACCGGTACCCCTTATCGTCACCTCCCATACCTGGGAGAACTCCAAGAACGAGCAGTCCCATCAGGACCCGACCATGGGGGAGGCGCTGCTGGGAGAGATGTCTGACACCGTGCGCGTGCTGTTCCCGGTGGGCGGCAATACCACAGTGGCGGCCATGCGCTCGGTGTATGCCGGTCGCGGACAACTGGCCTGCGTGGTGGTGTCCAAGCGCGATGTGCAGCAGTATCTGGACGGGCCCCAGGCCGAGGCGCTGGTCGAGCAGGGCGCGGCCCATGTGCTGGGCGATCCGGCCAGTGCCGACCTGCAGTTGATTGCCATCGGCGCCTACCAGCTGGAGGAGGCGCTCAAGGCCCAGGCTGCACTTGAGCGCGCCGGACATGCCGTTTGTGTCACCGTGATCATCGAGCCGGGCCGGCTGCGCATCCCGCGGGACGAGCTGGAAAGCGCCTTCGTAGTGGATGATGCGACCCTGAATCGCCTGTTCCCGCCCGGCCTGCCCCGGGTCATCCTTACTCACACCCGCCCCGAGCCCATGCTCGGCATATTGCGTCGCATCGACAGCGGTCTGGCCAGGACACGGGCGCTGGGTTATATCAGCCGTGGCGGCACCCTGGATGTGCCCGGCATGCTGCGCGCCAACCGCTGTACCTGGGTCGATGCCATCCGCGCCGCCGCCGCGGTGACCGGCTGGGAGCTGGCGGACCTGAGTGACTATGCCAACCTTGGGGGTGAGTGACGATGCTGACTCTGACCTGTCTTGGCGGCGCCGGTACCGTTACCGGCTCCAAATACCTGCTGACCCACGGCGACACCCGCATCCTCATCGACTGCGGCCTGTTCCAGGGTATGAAGAACCTGCGTGAACTGAATTGGCGACGGCTGGCAGTAGCGCCGGATACCATAGATGCCGTGGTGCTGACCCACGCGCACCTTGACCACTGCGGCTATTTGCCAAGACTGGTGCTGGATGGTTTTGACGGCGAGATCTACGCCACGGCGGCCAGCCGGGACGTGGCCGAGCTCATCTTGCTGGACAGCGCCTGGCTGCAGGAAAAGGACGCCGAGTTCGCCAATCGCAAGGGCTTTTCCAAGCACAAGCCGGCGCTCCCCCTGTACCGGGTGAAGGATGCCGAGCGTACCCTCAGGCACTTCCGCATCGCACCCTGGCACAAGGCAGTGGAACTGCCCGGCGGCGCGCAGCTGCGGATGCGCCGGGCCGGGCACATTCTCGGCGCGGCCACGGTGCAGGTGGATATCGGCGGCAAGCGGGTCGTTTTTTCGGGGGACCTGGGGCGTTATGGTGATAGCGTCATGCATGATCCCGAGCCGGTTACCGAGGCAGACTACATCGTCATTGAATCGACCTACGGCAACCGCCAGCATGATCGCTCCGACTCACTGGAAGCCCTGGCCACGGTGATCGAGCGCACCGTCCAGCGCGGCGGCACCGTGGTCATCCCGTCGTTTGCCGTGGGCCGAGCCCAGTCGCTTATCTATGCCCTGTGGCGGTTGCGTCAGAGCGGACGCCTGAAAGGCATCCCGGTGTTTCTCGACAGCCCCATGGCCACCAGCGCCACCGAGCTGCTGCACCGTCACCAGCCGGATCACAAGCTGACCTACGACGAATGCGCGGCCGCCTGTAACAGCGTCACTTATGTACGCGATGTTGAAGAATCCAAGGCGCTGACCGCCAACCGCTACCCCAAGGTGATCATCTCCGCCAGCGGCATGGCCACCGGCGGACGGGTACTGCATCACATCGCCGCCTTCGGTGTTGACCACCGCAACACGCTGCTGTTTTCCGGCTTCCAGGCCGCCGGCACCCGCGGCCGCAAACTGCTGCAGGGCGCCCGTGAGGTGAAGATCTATGGTCAATGGATCCCGGTCAACGCCGAAGTCACCGAATTGCCCATGCTCTCGGCGCATGCCGACTGTGATGAGCTGATGCAATGGCTTTCGAACTTCGAGCGGCCACCCAGGCATGTGTTCATCGTGCATGGCGAGCCGGATGCGTCGGAGGCGCTGCGTGAGCGCATTATTCGCGAGCTGGGCTGGTCGGTCTCGGTGCCATTGCAGGATCAGGTGCAGGAGCTGGATTAACCGGGGCTTTTACACACATCGTCATTCCCCGCGTGCGCGAGAATGACGAGAGGGGGGAGGACTGTCTGAATCCCGCGCAAAACAAAAAGCCCAGACCGAGGTCTGGGCTTTTTGTTTATCTGGAGCGGGAAACGAGGCTCGAACTCGCGACCTCAACCTTGGCAAGGTTGCGCTCTACCAACTGAGCTATTCCCGCAAATCTGACGCCGAAGTGGCGTCCCCTAGGGGACTCGAACCCCTGTTACCGCCGTGAAAGGGCGGTGTCCTAGGCCACTAGACGAAGGGGACGTATCCGGTC
>JAAYHO010000043.1 GCA_012735335.1 Gammaproteobacteria bacterium | reverse complement strand
GCGCGGCAATCCATGGGGCTCGGAGTGAGGCACGGGTTCTGGATTGCCACGTCGCTTCGCTCCTCGCAATGACGGTTGGGGGGAAGGGGCACCGTCACCACCCGGCGGCATGACACTCACCCTCGTCATTGCGAGCCCGACAGGGCGCGGCAATCCATGGGGCTCGGAGTGAGGCACGGGTTCTGGATTGCCACGTCGCTTCGCTCCTCGCAATGACGGTTGGGGGGAAGGCGTACCGTCACCACCCGGCGGATGACACTCACCCTCGCAATGATGTTCGGGGGAGAGGTGCCAGGTTCTGGCGGACAGTGCCCGAAGGATGGCTCCGGGGGCTCAGCTCGGAATGATCCGCGTCCGGCCCCGGTCGTCGATGGCCACGAAGACGAAGGTGGCTTCGGTGACCTTGCGGCTTTCGCTGTATTCGTGGTGGTCGCTCCAGACTTCCACCAGAATGGTGATGGAGCTGCGGCCGATGTCCTGTACCTGACAGTGGAAGCCGAGCTGGGCTCCGACCGGGACCGGGACCATGAAGCCCATGCGATCGATGGCGACGGTGGCGACGCGGCCGTGGGCGATGCGGGCGGCGGTGCTGGTGCCGGCGATGTCCATCTGCCCTACCAGCCAGCCACCGTAGATGTCGCCAAAACTGTTGCAGTCGCGGGGCAGTGCGGTGATTTTCAGTGCCAGCTCGCCCTGTGGCACGGGATCCTGATCAAGATCTTGCATGAAAGACTCTGGATGACGTTGTAATTGTTGTGCCATCGCGCACGAAAAAATGGCGGATGTCTGCTTCAGAGCGCAATATTACGGTGCTGTCCGGGGCGCTGCAAGGAAAGCCGATCAATCGCCCTGATAGCCTTTGGCTGGTTTTTTGTCATTGAAACATTCCTGCAATAAAGCATCGACATAATGGCCCCTGTCCTGGAAAGGAGTTGTGCAAGCGGGCTTCTGGCGGTACCTCACGGAGAGTCGGAAAGTGCTGCTGACCAAAGTAGTTCACGCTATGTCTAAGGAGACTGGAATGAAACGTTTGATGAAATTTGCAGCAGTTGCCGTTTCCGGATGCGCCCTGTTGGCCAGCCCGGTATTCGCTGAACAGCTCAGTGTTAACGGTTCCACCACCGTTCTGCCGATCATGCAGGCCACTACCGAGGCTTACACCAAAGCCAACCCGGAAACCACTTTCTCGGTTGCCGGTACCGGTTCCGGTAACGGTATCCGTGCGGTAATCGACGGCATGGCCAACATCGGCATGTCCTCGCGCTGGATCAAGGACAGCGAAGTTCAGCAGGCCCACGATAACGGTGTCTACATCGTACCTTTCGCCGTTGCTTCTGACGGTATCGTGCCGGTTATCCACCCTGACAACCCGGTCAAGGATCTGACCTCCGAGCAGCTGCGCGGCATCTATAATGGCTCCATCACCAATTGGAGCGAAGTGGGCGGTGAAGACAAGCGCATCGTTTCCATCTCCCGTGACTCGTCGTCCGGCACCTACGGTGTCTGGGTTGACGTGGTACTGAAAGGCGACCGCGTAAGCCCGGCTACCCAGCTGCTGCCGTCCAACGGTGCCATCGCTCAGGCGGTGACCAGCAACCGTAACGCCATCGGTTACGTTGGTATCGGCTACCTGAACGACAGCCTGAAGCCGGTGAGCCTGGACGGTGTTGCTCCCAGCCATGACACAGTACGTGACGGCAGCTGGCCGGTAGCCCGTACCCTGTGGGTGTTCACCAACAACTGGCCGAAAGGCGAGACCCTGAAGTTCATCCAGTATGTTCTGCACCCTGAGCACGGCCAGAAGGCAGTTGAATCTTCCGGTTATGTGCCGCTGTACTGATTGGTCCAGAGCCTGAGAGCTCGACCCAATCAAGGGAAATACTGAACGCCAGGCTTAGCCTGGCGTTCTGCCTGGCTGAGGCTGCATCTGCGCAGCCTTCAAACAGAGAGAAATCATGTCAACAGCATCGTCAATCCCCACATTTCAGGCGCAGAAGAAGCCGTTGATCAGCAGCCGTAACATGGATCTGCTGGTTCACCTGTTCTTTCTGCTGGTGAGCGCCACCGGCGTGATCATCCTTGGTCTGATCCTCGTGTTCCTGGTCATGGAAGGTCTGCCGATCTTCGAGAAGGTATCGATCAAGGACTTCCTGCTCGGCTCGGCCTGGTATCCCACCTATGATCCGGCGGACTATGGCATTTTCCCGATGATTGTCGGCAGTGCCGCAGTGGTGGTGGTCTCCACCCTGATTGCGGTGCCGCTGGGTGTGGGAACCGCCTTCTATCTGGCGGAGATCGCCTCGCCGAGAATGCGCGGCATCCTCAAGCCGGTGATCGAGCTGATCGAAGGTCTGCCGACCGTGGTGATCGGTTTCGTCGGGATGGTGGTGATTGCGCCGCTGTTGCAGAACGTATTCAATCTGGATACCGGCCTGAACGTGTTCAACGCCGGTATCCTGCTGGCGCTGATGGCGATTCCGACCATTGCCAGTATCGCCGAAGACGCCATCTACAGTGTGCCCAAGTCGATGAAGGATGG
>JAAYHO010000342.1 GCA_012735335.1 Gammaproteobacteria bacterium | reverse complement strand
GGCCTCGTTGGCAAACTCCATGGTCTTGTAGGGGTTGTCCCAGTCGCCCAGCACACCGAGGCGGATGAAGTCGGCCTTCTGCCCTTCGATCTGTTCGGCGGCGTAGTCGCGGCAGCGTTCGCGGGTCTTGTCCGCAGGCTGGTTCTTGCCGTGGGTGGTTTCGACCTTGTGCTCGATCGGCAGGCCGTGGCAGTCCCAGCCGGGCACGTAGGGGGCGTCGAAGCCGGACAGGGTGCGCGAGCGCACGATCATGTCCTTGATGATCTTGTTCACCGCGTGGCCGATGTGAATGCTGCCGTTGGCGTAGGGCGGGCCGTCGTGCAGGATGAACTGCGGGCGGCCCTGGCTTACCTCGCGAATGCGCTGGTAGAGACCGATACTGTCCAGACGTTTCAGGGTTTCCGGCTCGCGGTTCGGCAGCCCGGCTTTCATCGGGAAGTCGGTGGCGGGCAGGTTCAGCGTCGCTTTGTAATCAGTCATCTTTCCTGGCTCACTTGTTCAATTCGGCAGCCCATTGGGCTCGTGCGGTGGCAAAATCAACCTTGATGGCGGCTTGCAACTCGTCCAGCGAGTCGAAGCGTTGTTCGTCCCGCAGTTTTTCATGAAATACCACGGTGATGCGGCGACCATAAATATCGCCGCTGAAGTCCAGCAGGTGGACTTCCAGATGGGCGCGGCCATCTCCGTCCACCGTCGGCCGGGTGCCGATATTGGCTACGCCCGGTTGACGCACGCCGTCCAGCTCGACGCTGACCCGGTAGACCCCGTTCAGCGGCGCGCTGAGGCGCTTCAGTTGTACGTTGGCAGTGGGCGCACCCAGTTGCCGACCCAGTTTCTGGCCGTGCAGCACGCGCCCGGTAATACTGAACGGGCGACCCAGCAGGCGCTCCGCCTGGGCAAAATCCCCCTCGGCCAGCACCTGACGCACCCGGGTACTGCTGACCCGCTCGCCATTCTCGGCCACCGTGCTGGCGGACTCGACGGTAAAACCGTGGTGCTGACCGCGCTCCTGCAACAGACTGAAGTCCCCGGCACGGTCGCAGCCGAAGCGGAAGTCATCGCCCACTTCCAGGTGCTGTACTCCGAGGCCGTCGATCAGTACCTGCTGGATGAATTCATCGGCACTGAGTTCGCGCAGGCGGCGGTTGAAAGCCAGGCACAGCACCCGGTCAACGCCCTGCTGTTCCAGCAAGGCCAGCTTGTCGCGCAGACGGGTCAGACGCGGCGGCGCACTGTTCGGGGCGAAGTATTCACGGGGCTGCGGCTCGAAAATGAGCACGCAGATTGGCAGCCCGACACGCTCACCATGGGCCTTCAGGCGCTTGAGGATGGCCTGATGACCGGCATGTACGCCGTCGAAGTTCCCAATTGTCGCCACGCACCCACGGTGGTGGGGACGCAGATTGTGCAGGCCGCGGACCAGTTCCATAACGCTCGTTTTCGGCAGAGAAATCAAAGCGCTCGAGTATACAGGGTAAGGGGGTGCGGCGTCATGGGGGTTGGGATTCGGAACGCCTCCCCCGGGAACGTCGAGCACCAGCTCGATGAGCGGAGTCAGCCCAACCACAACCTATCCGCTCAGCTCCGCATGGACGAGCTGGTGCTCGTCCCTCCCGGGGTGTCGAGCGCCTGCTCGACGCAAGGTACGCGTTGCAGGTCTGCCGCACAGGCGTAGCGCAGGGGCGCTACACCCCCAGGTACGGCACTACTTGCGCAGATGCCGCATCCGCATCCCACTGGCCGCCAGGGTCAGCACAAACACCACTATGCCCGCCACCACCAGGATAGCCATCTGCAGCACCTTCTGCTGCCAGCCCCAGTCGAACCACTGCTGCACATCCGCCGCCAGCCACAGCACTACCACCGCCAGCGCCACGCAGCCCAGCACCAGTCGCAGCATGAACAGTGGCCAGCCCGGCTGCGCCTGGTAGATGCCGATCTTGCGCAGCCCCCACCACAGCATGCCGGCGTTCAGCAGCGCCGACAGCGAGGTAGCCAGCGCCAGACCGACGTGGGCCAGCGGCCAGACCAGGATTAGGTTCATCACCATATTGGCGGCCATGCAGATGATGGCGATGCGCACCGGAGTTTTCATGTCCTGCCGGGCAAAGTAGCCGGGAGCCAGCACCTTGATCAGCATGAAGGTCATCACCCCGACGGCGTAGGCACGCAGGGCGTTGGCCGATTGGATCACGTCCCGCTCGGTCATCGCGCCATAGTGGAACAGAGTGGCGATCAGCGGCTCGGCCAGCAGCAACAATGCCAACGCTGCAGGAATGCCCACCAGCAGCACCATACGCACCGCCCAGTCGAGGGTGGCAGCAAAGGCTTTGGGGTCTTCCCCGGCATGCTGACGGGACAGTGCGGGCAGGATCACGGTACCGATGGCGATACCGAAGGCGCCCAGTGGCAGTTCCGACAGACGGTCGGCGTAATACAGCCAGGAGATGCTGCCGGTCTGCAGGAAGGACGCCAGTACCGTGTCCAGCAGCAGGTTGATCTGGCTGACCGACACTCCGAACAGCGCCGGGATCATCAGTGTCATGATGCGTTTGACGCCTTCGTGGTGCCGGTCCGGCTTCGGGATCGGCAGCAGACGGATCTGAGCCAGGAACGGCAGCTGGAACAGCAGCTGCACCACCCCGGCAATGAACACGCCCCAGGCCAGCGCCATGATCGGCTGGTCGAAGTACGGCGTCATGCAGACGGTCGCGCCGATCATGCACAGGTTCAGCAGTACCGGGGTAAAGGCCGGGACAGCGAAACGCCCGTAGCTGTTGAGAATCGAGCCGCACAGGGCGGTGAGGGAAATCAGGAACAGGTACGGAAAGGTGATGCGCAGCATGTCCGTGGCCAGCTCCAGCTTCTCGGTCTGACCGTGGAAGCCGGGGGCGAACAGCATGATCAGCACCGGCGCACCCGCCACCCCGAGCATGGTGATACCCGCCAGAGTGATCCCCAGGGTACCGCTGACCCGGTTGACCAGATTCTGCACCTCGGCCAGGGTGTATTTGGTGCGGTACTCGGACAGCACCGGCACAAAGGCCTGGGCAAAGGCGCCCTCGGCAAACAGCCGACGCAGGAAGTTGGGGATCTTGAAGGCGATAAAGAAGGCATCGGCCTCGGACTTGGAACCGAAATAGGCCGCCACCACCACATCCCGCACCATGCCGAGTACCCGGGACAGCATGGTCATGATACTGACCACCATGCCGGAGCGCAGGAGACTGGGAGCCTTGTCGGCGGGCTGGGCGGGTGGTGTAGTGTCGGTCATGGGGCTCTTCGTTGCGCTGTGCAGATCAAGAGCGAGATCATAGCGCTAAGTGCTGCTGCTTGGACACCAGCCCGGGGTGTAGCGCGCCCGCGCTACGCCTGTTTCGTCCTGACAGCGCCTGCCATGGCCGTCGGCGAGCAGGGACTCGCCAACCCTACACGGTCCCGGGAACGTCGAACACCAGCTCGATGGGCGGAGCTGCCCGATACACCGCGGACGAGCTGGTGCTCGTCCCTCCCGTGGGGTCCAACTCTCTGTCAGCTCTTGACATTCCCTCAGCCGTGCGGCACAGTACGCGACCTTAATTTGTACCCTAATTCACTGTAATTTCTGAGGAGCAAGACGGTGGCCAACTCACCTCAAGCCAAGAAACGCGCCAAGCAGGCCGAGAAGCGCCGCAATCACAATGCAAGCCTGCGCTCCATGGTCCGTACCTACATCAAGAACGTTGTAAAAGCGATCGACGCCAAGGATCTTGAGAAAGCTCAAGCTGCCTACACTGCTGCTGTGCCGGTTATCGACCGCATGGCTGACAAGGGCATCATCGCCAAGAACAAGGCTGCTCGTCACAAGAGCCGTCTGAACGCTCACATCAAGGCAATGGCTACCGCCGCTTGATTCGCGTTCCGCACTGATACAGAAAAACCGGCCCATGTGGCCGGTTTTTTTGTGGCTGGAGCTCCCCATCACACCCCGGAACGCCTCCCCCGGGAACGTCGAGCACCAGCTCGATGGACGGAGCTGCCCGTTACACCGCGGACGAGCTGGCGCTCGTCCCTCCCGGAGGGTCGAGCTCCTGCTCTACATACTGCCCCGTTACACCAACACCATATTATCCCTGTGCACCAACTCCGGCTCGTCCACATAACCGAGGATGCCGACAATGGCTTCGCTGGGCTGACCGAGGATGCGGGCGGCTTCCTGGGCGCCGTAGTTGACCAGGCCTCGAGCGATTTCACGGCCGTCGAGAGATACGCAAACGACCATTTCACCCCGGCGGAAGTTACCTTCCACCGCCCGGACCCCCACCGGCAGCAGACTGGAGCGACCACTCTGCAGCGCTCGCACCGCACCGTCATCGACTATCAGACTGCCCCGGGTCTGCAGATGGCCGGCCAGCCACTGCTTACGGGCGGCGAGCATGCCTTTTTCCGGCAACAACAACGTACCCAGCTTTTCACCAGCCTTGAGCCGATCGATGACGCGCTCGATACCACCACCGACAATCACCGTACTGGCCCCCGACCGGGCGGCCAGACGGGCGGCGCGCAGCTTGGTCTGCATACCGCCACGCCCCAGCGCGCCGGCACTGCCACCAGCCATGGCGTCCAGCTTCGGGTCGTCGGCCATGGCACGGCTGATCAGCTCGGCTTCGGGATTATCGCGCGGGTCGGCGGTATACAGGCCGTCGCGGTCAGTGAGAATAACCAGCAGATCCGCTTCGACCAGGTTGGTAACCAGCGCACCCAGAGTGTCGTTGTCACCAAAACGGATCTCGTCGGTAACCACCGTGTCATTCTCATTGATCACCGGGATCACGCCCAGGGCGAGCAGACTGCGCAGGGTACTGCGGGCATTCAGGTAACGCTTGCGATCCGACAGGTCGTCATGGGTGAGCAGCACCTGAGCGGTGGTCAGGCCGTACTCCTCGAAGCTGCTTTCCCAGGCATGCACCAGATCCATCTGCCCTACGGCTGCGGCGGCCTGCAGCTGGTGGATGCTCTTCGGCCGCTCGGCCCAGCCCAGCCGGGTCATGCCAGCAGCAACCGAACCGGAGGACACCAACACCACATCCACACCGCTTTCGCGCAGGGCCACCATCTGCCGCACCCAGACTGCCATGGCCTCGCGATCCAGCCCGCGACCGTTGGCGGTCAATAGCGCACTACCAATCTTGACCACCCAGCGCCGGGCAGTCGCTACCTTGTCACGCATGCAATCTCAGCTCCGCTCAGCGAACGTAGATAATTTCCGGACCGTCTTCGTCATCTTCATCATCGTCGAAGTCATCTTCATCATCGGTGATACCGGCCTTGCGCCGCGCCTTGCGGTCATCCAGCTCCTGGATATGTGCACGAGCTTCGTCCTCGATACGCTGATCGAGCTCAGCCACCTCAGCGGCATACTCCTCGTCATCTTCGATACGCTGCTCACGCTCGTCCAGCCAGTTCATCACCGCCTTGGCCAGCTCTGCGGTGCCCTGGCGCTCGGAGGCGGAAATGACAAACACCGGGCCATCCCACTCCAGCCGCTCGACCACATCGTCGAGGATCGCCTGTTGCTCATCTTCCAGCAACTGGTCGCACTTGTTCAGCACCAGCCAGCGCTCGCGCAGGGTCAGCGCCGGGCTGAATTTGCCCAGCTCGTGGATGATGGTTTCGATCGCTTCGACCGGATCGCTCTGATCCAGCGGCGCCATGTCGACCAGATGCAGCAGCAGACGGGTGCGCGACAGGTGCTTGAGGAAGCGCGTACCCAGCCCTGCGCCTTCTGCAGCACCGGCGATGACCCCGGGAATATCGGCGATCACGAAGCTGCGCAGCTGACCTACGTCCACCACACCGAGGTTCGGCACCATGGTGGTGAAGGGATAGTCGGCAACCTTGGGCTTGGCAGCGGAGACCGAGCGGATAAAGGTACTCTTGCCCGCATTCGGCAGGCCGAGCAGGCCCACATCGGCCAACACCTTCAATTCCAGCTTGAGATCACGCAGCTCGCCGAGACTGCCCTGGGTGGTCTGCCGAGGAGCACGGTTGACACTGGACTTGAAGCGGGTGTTGCCCAGCCCGTGGAAGCCACCCTGGGCGACCAGCAGGCGCTGACCCGCCTCGGTCAGATCACCGATGACTTCCTGAGTGCCCGCGTCCACCACAGTGGTACCGACCGGCACCAGCAGCGTCATGTCTTCGCCCTTGGCGCCGGTGCAGTCGGAACCACGGCCATTCTCACCACGCTGGGCATTGAAACGCCGAGTGTAGCGGTAGTCGACCAGGGTGTTCAGGTTGGAATCGGCCTCCAGATAGATGGAGCCGCCATCACCGCCGTCACCGCCGTCAGGACCGCCCTTGGGGATGAACTTCTCCCGGCGGAAACTCATGCAACCGTTACCACCATCACCGGCTTTGACCGTGATGGCTACTTCATCTACGAATTTCATTTTGCTCCCCCTCATGAGGGGTTATAAGGAAAGGCCTACGCTACAAACAAAAAAGCCCCGTCGCAAGACAGGGCTTTCTCAGTCAGATCGGCTTTCAGCCAGCTACGACACTCACGTAGCGACGGTTGAATTCACCTTTGACTTCAAACTTCAGCACGCCGTCAGCCTTGGCAAACAGAGTGTGATCCTTGCCCATGCCTACGCCCTTGCCGGCGTGGAACTGGGTGCCGCGCTGGCGAACGATGATATTGCCGGCAACAACCTGCTGGCCGCCGTACAGTTTCACGCCAAGGCGTTTGGCTTCTGAATCGCGACCGTTACGTGTGGAACCGCCTGCTTTTTTGTGTGCCATGAGTTCTTACTCCTCAATACTTAGGCAGAGATGCCGGTGATCTTGATTTCGGTGTACCACTGACGGTGGCCCTGACGCTTCAT
>JAAYHO010000341.1 GCA_012735335.1 Gammaproteobacteria bacterium | reverse complement strand
GAACAGATGAAGATGTTCCTCACCCGTATCGGTTTCGGCTCCACCGCAGTGATCACCGGGGATATCACCCAGGTCGACCTGCCGCGCGGCACCCGTTCCGGCCTGACCCACGTGATGGACGTGCTCAAGGACGTCAAGGGCATCGGCTTTACCCACTTCAAGTCCAAGGACGTGGTGCGCCACCCGCTGGTGCAGCGCATTGTCGAGGCCTACGACCGCTTCGACCAACGCCAGGAGCAGGAGCGCCAGGAGCGCCGCGATGACCGTTGAGGTAGACATACAGAGGGCCACCGACGCCCCTGACCAGCCCGACGACGACAGCCTGATACGCTGGGCCGCTCTGGCCCTGCGTGACAGCCCCGGCAAGGAACTGACCATTCGTCTGGTCGATGCCGACGAAAGTCAGGCATTGAACAGTGAATACCGGCACAAGGACTCCCCGACCAACGTGCTGTCCTTCCCCGCCGAGCTGCCCCCCGAACTGAACATTCCCCTGCTGGGCGATCTGGTCATCTGCGTGCCGGTGGTCAACCGTGAGGCCGACGAGCAGGGCAAGCAGCGCCAGCATCACTGGGCACACATGGTCATCCATGGTTGCCTGCACCTGCTCGGTCACGACCACATCGACGACGCCGAAGCCGAAGCGATGGAACAGCTGGAGCGCCAGCTGCTGGCCGAGCTGGATATTGCCGACCCCTACCTTGAATCCGACGACTGATGAGAGAGCCATGAGCGAAGATCGACCGAGCAGCGGACAGAAATCCTGGCTGGGAAAACTGGTTCAGCCTTTTGCCCAGGAACCGCGCAATCGCCCGGAGCTGCTGGAGGTACTGCGCAGTGCCCAGCGCAACGAGGTGCTGGATGTGGAGGCCCTGAGCATCATCGAAGGCGCCCTGCAGGTGGCCGACATGCAGGTGCGGGACATCATGATTCCGCGCTCGCAGATGAACACCATCAAGATCAGCCAGACGCCCCGGGAGTTTCTGCCGGCGATCATCGAAGCAGCCCACTCGCGCTTCCCGGTGGTCGGCGAAAGCCTCGACGATGTGCTCGGCATCCTGCTGGCCAAGGACCTGCTGCCGCTGCTGCTCGACGCCAGCACCGAGCGTTTCAACATCAAGGACGTACTGCGCCCGGCCACCTACGTGCCCGAGTCCAAGCGCCTCAATGTGCTGCTCAAGGAATTCCGCGCCACCCACAACCATATGGCCATCGTCATCGACGAGTACGGCGGCGTGTCCGGACTGGTGACCATCGAGGACGTGCTGGAACAGATCGTCGGTGATATCGAGGACGAGCACGACTTCGATGACGAGGAATACATCAAGGCTCTGCCCTCCGGTGACTATCTGGTCAAGGGGCTGACGCCGATCGAGGAATTCAACGAGGAGTTCGATACCGAGTTCTCCGACGAGGAGTTCGACACCTTCGGCGGCCTGGTAATGAACGCCTTCGGTCACCTGCCCAAACGCAACGAGATAGTCGAGCTGGACGGCTTCCGGGTACGCATCCTGAATGCCGACAGCCGCCGCATTCACCTGTTGCGGGTCAGCGTGATTCAGCCCTGACCGCTCCGGAATCAGGTGTGCAGAGCCTGGGAGTGTCGAGTTCCACCTCGACACAACGGGCATGCCGGCAACCCCACGTGGCCGGGATGGAACCCGGCCCTCCATGACACCGAGAGGAACCCATGCCGCTGCTGTATAAAGTGCTTGAATGGCTCCACGCCCCCGGCTGGCGCGGCCATCTGCTGGCACTGATTGCCGGTACGCTGACCACCCTGTCATTCACCCCCTTCGACCTGTGGCCGCTGGGGCTGCTGTCGATTGCTCTGCTGTATCAGGGCCTGCGGCATCTGAACGGCCGCCAGGCGCTGTGGCGCGGCTGGTGCTGGGGGCTGGGGTTGTTTCTCAGCGGGGTGTCCTGGATCTATATCAGCATTCACGTCCACGGCTACGCCTCCCCACCGCTGGCCGCCCTGCTCACTGGTGGGCTGGTTGCCGGGCTGGCACTGATCCCGGCGCTGACCGCCTGGCTGTGGGTGCGCTGGCTCCGACCTGCGGCATCACCCTGGCT
>JAAYHO010000340.1 GCA_012735335.1 Gammaproteobacteria bacterium | reverse complement strand
CCGCTGGGACTGGCCCGGGCCTCGCGGCACTGGTACATCCGCGCGCTGTCGTACAGCTACATCTTCTTCTTCCGCGGTACTCCGTTGCTGCTGCAGCTGTTCCTGGTGTACTACGGTCTGTCGCAGTTCGATGTGGTACGCGACAGCGTGCTCTGGCCCTATCTGCGTGAACCCTACTGGTGTGCGCTGATCACCATGACCCTGCACACCGCCGCCTATATCGCCGAGATCCTGCGTGGCGCGATTCAGGCGGTACCGCCGGGTGAAGTGGAGGCAGCGAGGGCGCTGGGCATGTCCAAGCGCCAGGCCCTGCAGCACATCATCCTGCCCCGCGCCATCCGCATCGGCCTGCCTGCCTACGGCAACGAGATCATCCTCATGCTCAAGGCCAGCGCCGTGGTTTACACAGTGACCCTGCTGGACATCATGGGCGTGGTACGCACCCTGAACGCCCGTACCTACCAGTACGAAATGTTCTTCCTGATCGCCGGTCTGATCTATCTGGTCATCACCCTGGTGTTCACCCAGCTGTTCAAGCTGGTCGAGCGCTGGCTGAAAATAGATGCCAGCCGCGGCCGCTGAGGCAGGTGCCGACTTCGCCGCCCGCTTTGCCGAACTGGACGCCTGGCTCACCGAGCATCAGGCGCTCTGGCGGGCAAAACCCTTCACTACCCCGGTACTACCCTGGGAAGCCGACTATCCCGAGCTGGCCGACTGGTTACGAGCGCGCTCGCTGGACGAGGCCGAAGCCGCCCACAATCAGCCACAGCTGCTGAACGCACCGGAACCCTTTGCCAGTCTGGCCCAACGCTCCCTTGAGTTGACTAAGCTGCCCCAGTGGCACAACGTCGACCCCAACGCCCCGGCGCGCCCCCTGGGGTTGTCGAGCACCTGCTCGACGACAACTACAGCCCACGCAACCGAATTGCTCAGCCGACACATCCCCGGGCGCAAATGGCAGCAGATCACCCGCTTTGCATCCTGCGTCCGCCAGGGTTGGCAGCAACCCACGCAACACTGGCTCGACTGGTGCGCCGGCAAGGGTCACCTGGGGCGGCTGCTGGCATGGCAGAGCGGCCAACCACTGACCTGTCTGGAGCGCGATCCGGTGCTGAACCAGCAGGGCGCGGAGCTGGGCCGGCAGGTCGGCATAACCAGCCAGCATCTGGACGCGGACATACTGCAGCCGACCAGCTGGCAACATCTGCAACCGCAGCACAGCGTGGTCGCCCTGCATGCCTGTGGACAACTGCACATGACCCTGCTGCAACAGGCCGCTGCTCAGGGCTGCCGGCAGCTGGCCCTGTCGCCTTGCTGTTACAACCGCATCAGTACGGATCAGTATCCGGCACTCTCCAGGACAGCACGGGCCAGCCAGTTGCAACTCAGCCGCGACGACCTCGGCCTGCCACTGCAGGAAAGCATCACCGCCGGCCAGCGCGTACGCCGCCTGCGCGACCAGTCCATGGCCTGGCGGCTGGCTTTCGACCTCTGGCAGCGCCAGGCCCGGGGTGTGGATAACTACCTGCCCACGCCTTCCCGCCCGGAAAGCGCGCTGAAGCACGGCATCGCGCACTTCTTTCGGGAGCTGGCCGCCCATCACCAGCTGCAACTGCCCGAACCTGCCGACTGGCAGCAGCTGGAGCAGCAGGGTTGGCAGCGCCTGGCGCAGGTACGCAACCTGGAACTGCTGCCCGGACTGTTCCGCCGCCCACTGGAAGTCTGGCTGATGCTGGACCGCGCGATGTTCATGCAAGAGCAGGGCTACCGGGTCCGCATAGGGCAATTCTGTGAACAACAGCTGACCCCACGCAATATTCTGCTG
>JAAYHO010000339.1 GCA_012735335.1 Gammaproteobacteria bacterium | reverse complement strand
TTGCGAGGCCGAAGGCTGTGGCAATCCATGGGTTCGGAGCGGGCGGCGGGCACTGGATTGCCGCGTCGCTACGCTCCTCGCAATGACGGGGAGTGGGGTTACCCTCTTTGGCTGACTTCACCATCGTCATTGCGAGGCCGAAGGCCGTGGCAATCCATGGGCTCGGAGTGCGCGGCAGGCACTGGATTACCGCGTCGCTACGCTTCTCGCAATGACGATGGAGGCAGGCAACCTGCTCCGTGCACGCGCCTACACTCCGCCGTCATTACGAGGCCGGAGGCCGTGGCAATCCATGGGCGGTGGAGTGGCCTCAGAGTTCGATATTTACCGCCTGGGCCGCGCGCTGAGCCTTGGCGCGGGCCTGATCAGTGCTGTCGTCCCGGGCCAGGGCCACGCCCATGCGGCGCAGGCCGTCGACATCGGGTTTGCCGAACAGCCGCAGCTGGGTATCCGGCTCGCTCAGGGCCTGGTGCAGATTACCGTAGCTGACCGACTCAGAACGCCCGTCGGCCATGACCACCGTCGAGGCAGAGGGGCCAAACTGGCGGATCTGCGGTATCGGCAGGCCGAGGATAGCCCGGGCATGCAGGGCAAACTCGGACAGCTCCTGGGAAATCAGCGTGACCAGACCGGTATCATGCGGGCGCGGTGAGACCTCGTTGAACCACACCTGATCACCCTTGATGAACAACTCCACACCGAACACGCCCCGACCACCCAGCGCATCGGTAATGCGTTGCGCCACGTCCTGCGCCCGGGCCAGCGCCTGCTCGCTCATCTGCTGCGGCTGCCAGGACTCGCGATAGTCCCCCGCCTCCTGACGGTGACCGATCGGCGCGCAGAAGCTGGTGCCGCCGACATGCCGTACGGTCAGCAGGGTGATTTCATAATCGAAATCGACAAAACCCTCGACAATCACCCGCCCTGCCCCGGTACGACCACCGGACTGGGCATACTCCCAGGCCGCTTCGATATCCGCCTCGCTGCGCAACAGGCTCTGGCCCTTGCCGGAGGAGCTCATCACCGGCTTGACCACACAGGGCAGGCCAATCTCGGCCACGGCAGCCAGATAGTCGGCGTGCCCTTCGGCAAAGCGGTAGGGCGAGGTCGGCAGTTGCAGTTCTTCGCTGGCCAGCCGACGGATGCCTTCACGGTCCATGGTCAGCTGCGCGGCGCGGGCGGTGGGGATCACGGTGTAGCCTTCGGCTTCCAGCTCGACCAGCGCGGCGGTGGCGATGGCCTCGATCTCCGGTACTATGTAGCTGGGCTTTTCCAGCTCGATCACCTGACGCAGGGCAGCGGCATCAAGCATGCTGATCACATGACTGCGATGGGCAACCTGCATGGCCGGGGCGTTGGCGTAGCGGTCCACGGCGATGACTTCGCAGCCCAGCCGCTGCAGCTCGATGGCCACTTCCTTGCCCAGCTCACCCGAGCCAAGCAGCAATACACGGGTCGCATTTGCGCTTAAAGGCGTTCCAATACGGGGCATGCCTATCGTCCTTCCTGAGTTGCAATATTCATCAATACACCCTGCTGGCGGGCGCGGCTTTCGCACAGGGCGAGAATTTCCCGGCGGCGCTCGTTGTCGGCCCGCCCCCACTCGGTTATTTCCATTCCACTACGGTGACAACCGATGCAGATATCGTTGTCGTCCAGGCAGCAGACATACACGCAGGGCGACTTCACCGGCAGTTCCGTGCCCATCAGTCTTCCTGCGGATGCAGATCGCGCTGGAAGCGCTGAGCGTTATGCACGTAGTGGGCGGCACCAGCGGCAACCATGAGTTGCTGCTGCTCGGTCAACTGGCGCACCACCTTGCCGGGGGAGCCCATGACCAGCGAGCCATCGGGGATTTCCTTGCCCTCCGGGATCAGCGCATTGGCGCCGATGATGCAGTTGCGCCCGATCTTCGCGCCGTTGAGCACCACGGCGTTGATGCCGATCAGGCTGCCATCGCCCACGGTGCAGCCGTGCAACATGGCCTTGTGGCCGACGGTGACGTTTTTGCCGAGGGTCAGCGGTATGCCCGGGTCGGTATGCATGATGGCACCGTCCTGCACGTTGCTGTTCTCGCCGATCAGGATCAGCTCGCAATCACCGCGCAACACCGCGTTGAACCAGACACTGGCGTTCTTCTCCAGGCGTACCTTGCCGATCACCACGGCGGTCTCGGCGATCCAGGCACCTTCGGCCATTTCCACCCGGTCATTGCCCAATCTGTACTTCATCCTGACTCCTGAGACTTTCTATCATTCAGCGGCTGTTCTTGCCGATTGGCGGGGTTTGCAGGGGAATATGCGCATCGAATGCCACATTCATCAGGTCAACCAGAATCAGCGCGGTCAGCCCCCAGATGCGGAACCCTTCATAACGGTAACTGGGCACATACCAACTGCGCCCCTCGTAATCGATACGGTGGGTCATTTCCCGGTTGTCCTCAAGGAAATAACTCACCGGCACGCGGAATACTTCCTGGATCTCATGCTCGTTGGGGCGCAGATCGAACACATCCGGCACTATACCGACATACGGCGTGACCTTGATGCCGAAGCGCGATACCAGACTGCCCAGCGGCCCGACCACCTCGACCAGGTCGGGTAGCAAACCGATTTCCTCATGGGCTTCGCGCAGGGCGGTATAGGCCAGATCCACATCAGTAGGATCGCGCCGACCACCCGGCAATGCCACCTCACCCGAGTGGGTGGACAGGTTATTGGAACGCAGGGTAAGAATGATTTCCGGCTTGTCATCGACACTGGTTACCGGTACCAGTACTCCTGCTTCTGGCAAGCCAGCCGCATCAACAACCCGCGGTTGATACCCAGGAACCCGCGAGCGCACCTTGTCCAGCATGCAAGCTACCTCGTGCTTTTTCTCAATCATGGCATGATCCCCCCTGACGGGGCCACCACCTCTCTGCCAATGAATGTGTCACCATACAACGACCGGGCAGGCCCGACTCTTTACCAGCGGGGCGTTGCACCGCAAGATACAAGCATGCCAGTTTCTTCGCCGCCCACCTATTAGCCGAGAGTATCAGCATGAAGTTCTGCAGCCACTGCGGTCAGGCTGTCACCGAGCGCATTCCTCAGGGTGACAACCGTCCACGCTATATCTGCGATCACTGTCAGTTCATCCACTACCAGAACCCGCGCATTGTCGCAGGCTGCCTGGTCACCGAGCAGCGCTATGTACTGCTGTGCCGCCGAGCCATCGAGCCGCGCCACGGCTTCTGGACCCTGCCGGCCGGTTTCATGGAAAACGGCGAAACCACCGAACAGGCAGCCCTGCGTGAAACCTGGGAAGAGGCCCGGGCCAGAGTGGCCGATCAGCAACTGTACATGCTGTTCAACCTGCCACACATCAATCAGGTGTACATGTTCTTCCGCGGCCAACTGGCCGATGCCGACTTCGCCCCCGGTGAGGAGAGCCTGGAAGTACGACTGTTCAGCGAGGCGGAAATTCCCTGGGACCAACTGGCCTTCCCCACCATCGGTAAAACCCTGAAACAATATTATCTCGACTACCCCGAGCAGCACTTTCCAGTACGCATGGCCGATATCACCTGGCCGCCAGGCCACACCGGTGGCAAACGCAAATGATCCGCTGGTGGACGCTGATCCCGCTGTTGCTGTGGGCTGGCGCGGCGCTGGCCACGCCCCCGGTCATCGAGCAACTGCTGATCCACAAGCAGGAACGCCGACTGGAGGTGATCAGCGAGGGGCAGATCATCCGCAGCTATCGCATCGCCCTGGGCCGTCAGCCGCTCGGGCACAAGCAGTACCGGGGCGACAACCGCACCCCGGAGGGCATCTATCATATAGACTGGCGCCAGCGTAGTCCGAATTACAACCTGAGCCTGCACCTGGACTACCCCAACCTGAAGGATCGTGCCGAAGCCTGGAAGCGCGGCGCAGACCCCGGCGGCATGATCATGATCCATGGCACCCCGATCGACGAGGATTATCCCGAATGGTTCTTCAAGGGACTGGACTGGACCAACGGCTGCATCGCCCTGGACAACGCCAGCATGCGCGAACTCTGGGAACTGGTACCCGACGGCACCCGTGTCGAAATCAGACCTTGATCCATATCAACATTACCCTGTAATTTGTTTGAGACACTCTAATCATGATGAACATGGCAAAAGACCATACCTGTTGAGGTACTCGCAAGGAGTTGTTACCTATGAAGAAACTGCTTTGTATCGCTATTGCTGCAGGTGTTGGCCTCAGTAGTTTTGCCCACGCTGATCGTCTCACTACCGAGCTGATCAAGCCCATTGAGCCCTATGTCACCGACAGTCCTGAAAAGGTCGAGCTGGGCAAGAAACTGTGGTTCGATCCGCGCCTGTCCATGTCCGGCTTCATTTCCTGCAACTCGTGCCACAACCTGAGCACCGGTGGCAGTGACAACCTGCCGACCTCCATTGGTCACAACTGGCAGGAAGGCCCGATCAACTCGCCGACCGTACTGAACTCCAGTCTGGCTGTGGCGCAGTTCTGGGACGGCCGCGCAGCTGACCTGCAGGAGCAGGCCGGTGGCCCGATCGCCAACCCGATGGAAATGGCTTCCAACCACGCGCTGGCGGTGGACGTGATCAACTCCATTCCGCAGTACCGTGAAGATTTCGCCAAGGTCTATGGCAGCGCGGAAGTGACCATCGACAACATCACCGATGCCATTGCCGAATTCGAAGAAACCCTGGTTACCCCGAACTCGCGCTTTGACCTGTGGCTCAAGGGTGACGACAGCGCACTGACCGAACAGGAGCTGGCTGGCTACAACACCTTCAAGACCACTGGCTGCGTAGCCTGCCACAACGGCCCGGCCGCTGGCGGCACCTCGTTCCAGCGCATGGGTGTGGTCGAACCCTACCAGACCACCAACCCGGCTGAAGGCCGCGCGGCGGTTACCGGCAAGGACGCAGACCGCTTCACCTTCAAGGTGCCGACCCTGCGTAACGTGGAGCTGACCTACCCCTACTTCCACGACGGTGCCTACTGGACGCTGGAAGAGGCAACTGACGTGATGGCGCGCCTGCAACTGGGTCGCACGCTGGAGAAAGAGGAAATCGACAACGTGGTCGCCTTCCTCAAGACAATGACCGGTGATCAGCCGACCTTCACCATGCCGATCCTGCCGCCGTCGACCAACGACACCCCACGGCCACAGCCGTTCGGTGCCAAATAAGGTCACCGGCAGTACCGAAAAAGGCTACGCAATTGCGTAGCCTTTTTTGTGTTCATGACCAGCACGGCCTTCCACCACGCAACACGCTCAGATCTCCAACAACGACCACACATCAAACGCCGGCTCCTCATAAGGATGGGCCTGGCGCAGTGCTGCTACCGCCTGCTGGATCAGCTCATCCTCGCAGATCATCTCCACCCGATACTCGGCCACCTGCTCCAGCTTGCCGGGCTCACCGATAAAGGGATCAGCATCAACTCCCGGACGGAACTGCCCCTGCCCCAGTACCTGCCAGCAGCAGTGCTCGTAATCGCCCATGCGCCCGGCGCCAGCGTCAAATACCGCCTGCTTGACGGATTCCAGATGGGATTCGGGCACATAGAAACAGAATTTGTACATGGCAAGGCTCCGGGCTGAACACAGGGAGTATAGAGTGTTACAGCCTGAAGCCTGTTGCTCAAACCAATCAGAAACTCAGGCGCACACCTACCGTCAGATTACGCCCAGGCAGCAACACCTCATCCTTGATCCAGGAAGTGTGCTGACGTGCCTTGTTATCCAGCAGATTGTTGGCCCGCGCATACAGCAGGTAATCCATGCTGCCAAAACCCTGCCCTCGATAGCTCAATCCGGCGTTGAGCATGGTGTAGCCACCGGTATCGGTTTCATAAGCTGCGGTATCGCTCTGACGCCGTACCCGATAGCTCTCCAGCTCGCCACTCAACCGATTGGTCAGACGCTGATCCAGACGCACTCCATAGCGATCTGCCGGAATCCGCGGCAGGTCGCCACCACCGTCGCGCAGCTTGCCGCGCACGCTATCGCCAAACAGGGTGATCTGCAGCGACTCGCTGGCCTGAACACCAACACTGGCCTCAAAGCCACGCAACAGTGCGTCGTTCTGGCGGTATTCCACCACCCGGTAACCGCCGCCCGGATCATAGCCCGCATCAGCGGCGTAGATGAAGTCGTCAATCTGGTTACGGAAGGCAGCGAGGGTGTAGGTCAGCGTACCCGCCAGCTTGCGCAGGCCAATCTCCAGGTTGTAGCCGGTCTCCTCTTTCAGCCTGGCGTTGCCCAGCTCGACAGTCCGGGTCGCAGCATGCGGACCGTCAGCATACAGCTCCTCGGCGGTCGGCAAGCGCTGGGACCGGGACAGGTTGGCGAACAACAGATGGTCAGGCACAAAGCGCCAGGTGGTCCCGACCGCGACTGAGGTACCACGATGGGATACATCCGTCGTCGTGCGCTTTACATCCACGTTCTGCCATTCATGGCGCAAACCTATCTCGTGACGCCAGTTACCCACTTGCAGCTCTTCGATCAGAAACAGTGCATGGTTGTCCGTCAGGGTCGCCGGCACATAGGCTTCCTCACCCAACGCGGAAAAGTCCCGGCGACTGGTCTGTCCGCCGATAACACCACGCCAGCCCGCCACGGGGTTGTGTGTCAGTTCCAAGCGCCCTTCAGTGCCCCGATTGTCAAAACGGGTACCGATATGGCCACCTTCGATTTCCTTGTGCTGATAGTCCGTATGACTCACGCGCAACCGCACCTTCTCGAAACCGGAAAAAGGATCCTGGTACTCACCACGCAGATCCCAGCGTTTCTGGCGCATATCGATAAATGCAGCACCGTGCTCATGATCATGGTGGTGATGAGCATCGTGGTCGTCATCATGGTCATGGTCATGACCGCCGCAATGCCAGCTCGGGCCATGGGTATGGCAATCGGCATGCTCGTGCGCCAGCAGGCCATATTCGCGGTTCTGCTCACTGTAGGCCATTCCCAGGTAACCGCGCTCGCCAATCCAACCGAACCCGAAGGCCGCCGAATCAGACTCATTGTATGCATCCTTCTGGCGTGACGGGCTGCCCGGAATCCTGTAGGGATCGGCATCCAGCCTGCTACCCTCCAGCCGCAGAGCAAACGGCCCACTGCCCGCAGTCAAACCGACCGCACCAGCACGCTCGTCAGCTACGGTGTTGCCACGCAGCTCCACATCCGCCTCGAAACCGCGCTCGGGCACATAGGTCGGTACCCGCCGATCAATCAGGTTGACTACCCCACCGATGGCACCACCACCATACATCATGGTCGCCGGGCCCTTGAGCACCTCTACCTGCTCCAGCAATTGCATCTCACTGGTAATGGCATGGTCCGGGCTGCTGGTGGATGCATCCAACACGCCGACCCCATCACTTAACACCCGCACCCGCGCACCATCCAGGCCACGGATAACCGGCCGACCGACACCCGGACCAAAACCGCTGGAGTGAACACCGGACATACCAGACAGAGTGTCGCCCAGGGTCGCCGACCTGCCGATGACCAGATCATCACCACGCAGCACCTCGACCGAGGAACTCAACTCCCCTGTCCTGCTGCCATGAGACGAGGCGCTGACCGTGGTATCCGGCAGACTCAGCGAGTCGGCCGCCAATACCGGTAACCCCGAAAGACTGATCAGGGCAACTACCGCAGCCAATGGATGACGTAACTTGTTCATGCTTTCCCACCGATACGTTGCAACGTCCATGACCCCGCGTCACAGACAACCGGCCGAAAATATGAATTGTTATATTATAACAGTCAAGAAGCAGGTTTCACGAAAGCACTGAAAACCTGTATACTCCTTACAGCTATAACAAATAGCCGTCAGAAAATTCATCCAGACCAGCTCTTTTCGCACACAGCTGGTCCTTTAATTCGCCATACCCCGCAGCACGGCTGCGATGAGATGTATGGCGATTTTCAATTGAGAAGGAAATATAAATGAGAGTAGCCATTATCGGCGCCGGCCCCAGTGGCCTGGCCCAGCTTCGCGCATTCCAGTCAGCCCAGCAGAAAGGTGCAGAGATCCCCGAGCTGGTCTGCTACGAGAAACAGAGTGACTGGGGCGGGCTGTGGAATTACACCTGGCGCACCGGTCTGGACCAGCATGGCGAGCCGGTACACGGCAGCATGTACCGTTATCTGTGGTCAAACGGCCCGAAGGAAGGCCTGGAGTTTGCCGACTACAGTTTCGATGAACATTTCGGTCGCCCGCTGGCCTCCTACCCGCCCCGGGAAGTGCTCTGGGATTACATCAAGGGTCGCGTGGAAAAGGCTGACGTACGCCAGTATATCCGCTTCAACTGCCCGGTTCGCCACGTCAGCTACGACGAACAGACCGGCCTGTTCAGCGTTACTGCCCATGATCACAATACCGATGTGGTCAGCACCGAGATCTTCGACCATGTGATCGTCGCCTCCGGCCATTTCTCCACCCCCAACGTGCCGGAGTTCGAAGGCTTCAACGACTTTCATGGCCGCATCCTGCATGCCCATGACTTCCGTGATGCCATGGAATTCCGCGGCAAGGATGTGCTGCTGGTCGGCGCCAGTTACTCCGCCGAGGATATCGGCTCGCAGTGCTACAAGTACGGTGCGCGCAGCATCATCACCAGCTACCGCAGCCGCCCGATGGGCTTTGACTGGCCGGATAACTGGGAAGAAAAACCTTTACTCCTGAAAGTAAAAGGCAACACCGCGTACTTTGCCGACGGCACATCACGCCGGATCGATGCCATCATCCTGTGCACCGGCTATCTGCACCACTTTCCTTTCCTGGACGAATCATTACGTCTGAAGACCGACAACCGTCTGTGGCCGCTGAATCTGTATCAGGGCACCGTCTGGGAAGACAATCCGAAGCTGTTCTACCTCGGCATGCAGGACCAGTGGTTCACCTTCAACATGTTCGACGCCCAGGCCTGGTTCGTCCGCGATGTGATTCTCGGCCGTATTGCCCTGCCGGAGCAGCAACAGATGCGTGAGCACAGCCAGCAATGGCGTCA
>JAAYHO010000338.1 GCA_012735335.1 Gammaproteobacteria bacterium | reverse complement strand
GCACCCATGCATATGGAAGGGCACAGCCTGCAGCTCAATTGCAGCATCGGCATTGCCTTGTCCGGGGAGCACGGCAGCACCCCGGAGGATCTGCTCAAGCACGCCGATACTGCCCTGCATGGGGTCAAGGCCAGTGGCCGCAATGGCATCGGCTTCTTCGAGCGGCAGATGCAGGTGGACGTCAGCCAGCGCCTGCAGCTGGAAGCGGACTTGCGCCATGCCTTGCACAGCGGCGCCTTCCGACTGCATTACCAGCCGCAGCTGGATACCCGGGAGCAGCGGATGCTTGGCGCCGAGGCGCTGCTGCGCTGGCAGCATCCGCAGCAGGGGCTGATTGGTCCTGCCAGCTTCATGCATGTGCTGGAAGACAGCGGCATGATTCTCGACGTTGGCTACTGGGTGCTGGACGAAGCCTGCGGAGTTGTCGCCCGATTGCTGCAGCAGCAACTGGTCGATGCCGAGCAGTTCAGCCTCAGCATCAACATCAGCCCCCGGCAGTTCCGCCAGACCGACTTTGTGGCGCGGGTGGCGGCGGCGATCAACGCGTGGCAGATCCCCAGCCAGTGCCTGCAGCTGGAAATCACCGAAAGTGTCGTCATCCACGATATCAACGATACGGTGGCGAAGATGCACGAGCTGCGCAAGATGGGTATCAGCTTCGCCATTGATGACTTCGGCACCGGCTATTCCTCTCTCAGCTACCTCAAGCGTCTGCCGGTGGATCAGTTGAAGATTGACCAGTCCTTTGTTCGTGATTGCACAGGGGACAGTCAGGATGCGGAAATCATCCGCGCGATCATCGCCATGGGTCGCAGTCTGGATATGCAGCTGATTGCCGAAGGGGTGGAAACCGCCGAGCAGTTGGCTTTTCTGGAGCAGCAGGGCTGCCATGCCTACCAGGGCTATCTGTTCAGCCCGGCGGTGAGCGAGGCGGCGCTGTGCGAGCTGATCCGACAGAACCCATCGCGCAGTGACTGAGCTGCGGTGATTGGTCTGCCGGGGCGCGCTCTATATACTGGCGCCCTCTCCGGTGCGGCCGGGTCAGACAGACAGGTGATGGTATGGCACTGATTGGACGAATGAACACGCTGGAAGTGGTCAAGCATACGGATTTCGGTCTGTATCTGGATGGCGGCCTGGAAGGGGAGATTCTCCTGCCCAGACGCTATATCCCCAAGGACACGCCGAGCGAGGAGGGCGACTGGCTGAACGTCTTCGTCTACTTCGACAGCGACGACCGCCTGATTGCCACCACCCTCACGCCCAAGGTCATGGTCGGCGGTTTCGCCAGTCTCAAGGTGGTGGATATCAACCGCACTGGCCTGTTTCTCGACTGGGGCCTGCCCAAGGACCTGCTGCTGCCCCACTCGGAAGAAAAGCGCCCGCTGCAGATCGGTGACTACTGCGTGGTGCACGTCTATCTGGACAAACACAGCAAACGCCTGGTGGCCACTGCCCGGCTGGACCGGTACCTGGACCAGAAACCGGCACGCTACACGGTCGGTCAGGAAGTGGATCTGCTGGTGGTGGAAACCACCGATCTGGGCTTCAAGGCGATCATCAACGAAGCCCACTGGGGTCTGATCCACAAGAACGAAGCCTTCAAGTTCCTGCGTCGGGGCATACGTGAAAAAGGCTACATCCGCGAAATCCGCCCGGACGGCAAGCTCAACCTCAGCCTGCAGCCCATCGGCCGCCATGCCGCCAGCGACCTGGAACAACAGATTCTCACCCGCCTGAGCGAACAGGGCGGCAACCTGCCCCTCAGCGACAAGAGCCCAGCCCAACTGATCGCCACGGAATTCGGTGTCAGCAAGGGCAATTTCAAGAAAGCCATCGGTGGTCTGTACAAACAGGGCCTGATCCGCATTCATCCGGAGCATATCGAGCTGGTGGAGTGAACTGGAGTGCCGGGTTCCATCCCGGCAATTTGGGGTTGGGTTTCAGCCTGACCCCTGGAGGCTGTTGCACGCCCCTGTGTCGAGATGGAACTCGACACTTCATCCACCTGAAATCCCCCGTCCGTCATTGCGAGTCGCGCAGCGACGCGGCAATCCATGGCCCTCTCCGCCACTCATCTCCCCTTCGCTCGACAACCATTGACCAGCCCATATCAAGCTAATAAGCTGTATGTCTATACAGTAATGGTTTGGTGTCCAGCATGCCCACTCATCCACTTCACCACCATCAGGCACCACCTGCCCGCCAGCCGGAGCAGCAGCCATGAGTGCTGCCGTGGTTTCCCTCGATGCCCTGTTGCAACAGCGCCGGGTCTGGAAGGGTGCGGGGCAGCAGGCGGCGGCTGCCAGGCACCCGACTGGCCACGCTGCGCTGGATGCTCTGTTGCCCGGCGGGGGCTGGCCGGAGGCGGCGCTCAGCGAGATCCTGCTGACCGCTCCTGGCAGCGGTGAACTGCAATTGCTGTGGCCAACTCTGGCCCGACTGACCCGTGCGCAGGAGCGGGTGGTGCTGATCGCGCCGCCGTTCATTGCCTACGCCCACGCCTGGTTGCAGGCCGGGGTCGATCTGCGTTGGCTGACCTTGATCGACGCACCGGAACAGCAAGCCCAGTGGGCTGCCGAGCAATGCCTGCGCTCCGGCAGTTGTGCAGCGGTACTCTGCTGGCCCGGTCGCATTGATGACCGGGGTCTGCGCCGCCTGCAACTGGCCGCTGCCACCGGGCAGACGCTTGGTTTTGTCTGTCGCTCAATGTATGCAGCCGCCAACCCATCTCCCGCCGCGCTGCGACTGGCGGTGGATGCCTGGCCGCGTCAGGTGCGGGTACTGAAAAGCCGCGGAGCTCTGCCCGCTGCCCGACCGGTAGCGCTGGGGTAGGGCATGCGCTGGGCCTGCATATTGCTCACGCAGCTGGCGCTGGATGGCGTGCAGCGCGGCCGGGAGGATCATAACCAGCCGCTGGTTCTGGCAGCGGGAGCGATACCGCGCCGGGTGATCCGGGCACTCAACCCGGCGGCCCGCCAGCTTGGCCTGAAGCCGGGCATGAGCCTGACCGCCGCCCAGACCCTGGCCAGCGGTTTTGCCGTGGCCGATTACGACGAACAGCAGATCCTGCACTGGCAGCATTTTCTTGCCGCCTGGGCCTACCGCTTCAGCTCCCATGTCAGTCTGGATTACCCCCGAGCCTTGCTGCTGGAAATCGAGACGAGCATGGGGCTGTTCGGACCCTGGCCGCGTTTTGAGCAGCAGCTGCGCCAGGAGCTGACGGAGCTGGGCTTCCAGCACCGCATCGTCGCCGCACCCAACCCGGCCGCCGCCCGGGCGCTGGCCAATGTGCATGACGGCCTGGCGGTGGCGGATACCCCAGCGCTGCGCGTTCATATAGAACAACTGCCGGTCAAACGTTGTGGTCTGGCCGCTGAGGTCGTCAACAGCCTGGGGCGCATGGGCATCCGCCAGGTAAAGCAACTGCTGGCGCTGCCCCGGGATACCCTGGCCCGGCGCTTTCCAGCTGAGGTGTTGTTGCATCTGGACAGTCTGCTGGGGCTGCAACCCCAGGCACTGGGCAGTTACCAGCCCGCAGAGGAGTTCAGCGCCCGCATCGAGTTCAATTTCGAGGTCAACTCCCATCAGGCATTGCTGTTCCCGCTGCGCCGTCTGCTTGGTGATCTGCACGCCTTTCTGGCCGGGCGGGACTGCAGCGTGCAGCGCTTCATCCTCTATCTGCAGCACCGGCAGCTGGACGATACATGTCTGCCAATAGGTCCGCTGACCCCGGAACGGGATGCCCAGCAGCTGTTCGATGTGGCCCGCAGTCGCCTGGAGCAGCTGCAACTGCCCGCCCCGGTACTGGCCCTGAAACTGCACGCTGCCGATCTGCCTGCCTTCACTCCCAGACCTGCGCAACTGCTGGACCAACGCCCGCAACCAACCCAACCCTGGGAGCAATTGCGCGAACGGTTGCGCGCCCGGCTGGGAGACCAGGCGGTGCATGGGCTGGCCGCCCAGGCTGATCATCGCCCTGAACTCAGCTGGCGATCGGCAGTGCAGGGCATGGGCGAGTCAGTCGCGAACCTCGGCCCCCGCCCCGGCTGGCTGCTGCCGCAGGCGCAACCGCTGGATGATCTGCTGCCGGATATTCTGACCGGGCCGGAGCGCATCGAGTCCGGCTGGTGGGATGGGGCAGATCAGCGTCGGGATTACTATGTGGTGCGCACCCGCGATGGCCGGCTGGCCTGGGTCTGGCAGGCGGTGGATGGCAGCGGCCCCTTCATGCTGCAGGGCTGGTTCGCATGAGCGCCGCCTATGCCGAACTGCACTGCCTGAGCAACTTCAGCTTCCAGCGTGGTGCCTCCAGTGCCGACGAGTTGTTCGCCCGCGCCCGCCAGCACGGCTATCAGGCGCTGGCCATTACCGACGAGTGCACCCTGGCCGGCATAGTCCGCGCCTGGGAGGCATCAAAGACGCATGGCATCCCCCTGATTGTCGGCAGCGAAATGCAGGTGGAGTCCGGCCCCAGGCTGGTGCTGCTGGCCGAGGACAAGACCGGCTACCAGCGCCTGTGCCAACTGATCACCAATGCCCGCCGCCGCACCGAGAAGGGCAGCTATCAACTGCTCAGGGACGATCTGGAAACCGACACCAGCGGCCTGCTGGCGCTCTGGCTGCCCGACCCGGAGCCGGACAGGCAGCACGGCGAATGGCTCAAGGCGCGTTTTGATCAGCGGCTGTGGCTTGCGGTCGAGCTGCACCACGGTCCGGATGATGCCCGCAGACTGGATCAGCTGCTGCAACTGGCCGACCAACTGGCGATCCCCGCCGTGGCCAGCGGCGATGTGCACATGCACGCCCGGGGCCGGCGGGCCCTGCAGGACACCCTGACCGCCATCCGCCATCACTGCACGCTGGAAGAGGCCGGCCACCGGCTGTTCCCCAATGGCGAACGACACCTGCGTCCGCTGCAGCAGCTGGCCCGGCTCTATCCCCCGGCACTGCTTCAGGCCACAGTGGAGATTGCCCGGCGCTGCCGCTTCGATCTGGGCGATCTGAAATACCAGTACCCCAGGGAGCTGGTGCCCGCCGACCACACCCCGTCCAGCTGGTTGCGCCACTTCACCGAGGAAGGCATCGCCTGGCGCTGGCCCCGGGGCATCTCCAGCGAACTGCGCGCCCAGCTCGACAAGGAGCTGACCCTGATCAGCGAACTGGAATACGAAAGCTACTTCCTCACCGTGCACGACATCGTCCGCTTCGCTCGGGGGCAGGGCATCCTCTGCCAGGGCCGTGGCTCGGCCGCCAACTCGGCGGTGTGCTTTGCCCTGGGCATCACCGAGATCGACCCGGCCCGATCCAACCTGCTGTTCGAACGCTTCCTGTCCCGCGAGCGCAACGAACCGCCGGACATCGACGTGGACTTCGAGCATGAGCGCCGGGAAGAGGTCATCCAGTACATCTTCAATCGCTATGGCCGCCGCCGCGCGGCACTGGCCGCCGTGGTCAGCAGCTACCACGCCGCCGGCGCCATCCGCGATGTCGGCAAGGCCCTCGGCCTGCCGCCGGATCAGGTGGATGCCCTGGCCCGCTGCTGCAACCGCTGGAGCGACCGCATCCCCGATGCCCAGCGCCTGCGCGAAGCCGGGTTCGACCCGGACAG
>JAAYHO010000337.1 GCA_012735335.1 Gammaproteobacteria bacterium | reverse complement strand
GGCCGGCTCCAGTCAGATCGGCGGCAATATCGGCACCAACGCCGGCGGCATCAAGGTGATCCGCTACGGCATGACCCGCAACTGGGTGGCCGGGCTCAAGGTGGTCACCGGTACCGGCGAGCTGCTGGAGCTGAACAAGGGCCTGATGAAGAACGCTACCGGCTATGACCTGCGCCAGCTGTTCATCGGTGCCGAGGGCACCCTGGGCTTCGTCGTCGAGGCCACCATGCGCCTGGAGCGGGCACCGAAGAACCTCACCGCCATGGTGCTGGGCACGCCGGACTTCGACTCGATCATGCCGGTACTGCACGCCTTCCAGAGCAAGCTGGACCTGACCGCTTTCGAGTTCTTCTCCGACAAGGCCATGGCCAAGGTACTGGCCCGTGGTGATGTACCGGCGCCGTTTGACACCGACTGTCCCTTCTATGCCCTGCTGGAGTTCGAGGCGGTCAGCGAGGAGGTGGCCAACGAGGCGCTGGTCACCTTCGAGCACTGCGTGGAACAGGGCTGGGTGCTGGACGGGGTGATGAGCCAGAGCGAGCAGCAGTTGCAGAACCTGTGGAAGCTGCGCGAGTTCATCTCCGAGACCATTTCCCACTGGACGCCGTACAAGAACGACATCTCGGTCACCGTCAGCCAGGTTCCGGCGTTCCTGCGGGAGATTGATGCCATCGTCGGCGAGCATTACCCGGATTTCGAGATCGTCTGGTTCGGCCATATCGGCGACGGCAACCTGCACCTGAACATCCTCAAGCCCGACGCCATGCCCAAGGAGGAGTTCTTCGCCAAGTGCGGCAGCGTCAACCAGTGGGTGTTCGATATCGTGCAGAAGTACAACGGCTCGATCTCCGCCGAGCACGGCGTGGGCATGACCAAACGTGACTATCTGCACTACAGCCGCAGTGCCGAGGAAATTGCCATCATGCGCGCGGTCAAGGCCGTGTTCGACCCCAAGGGCATCATGAACCCCGGCAAGATCCTCAAGCAGTAACCAGTAACCGCCCCGGCGAGGAATCAGCATGAGCTATCAGCACCAGTATCAGGACGGCAGCCCTTTCCCCCAGCCGCTGGGCAAGGTGGTCTGTGTTGGCCGCAACTACGCCGAACACGCCCGCGAGTTGAACAACCCGGTGCCCAGTGAGCCGCTGCTGTTCATCAAACCGGCCACCTCGGTGGTGCCACTGGCCGAACCGATCCAGCTGCCCCGGGGCCGGGGTGCGGTGCATTACGAGACGGAAATTGCCCTGCTGATCGGTGCGCCACTGACCGGTGTGGTCAGTGCCGCCGATGCCAGCGCAGCGATTGCCGGTGTCGGCCTGGCGCTGGACCTGACCCTGCGGGAACTGCAGGATCAGCTCAAGAGCAAGGGCCACCCCTGGGAGCGGGCCAAGGCCTTTGATGGCGCCTGCCCGCTGTCGCCCTTTGTCGGCGTGGAGCAGGTCTCCTCGCTGACCGACCTGCCGGTGCAACTGCAGATCAACGGCGAACTGCGCCAGGATGGCAACAGCGCCGAGATGATCACCCCCATAATCGCGCTGCTGCAGCATATTGCCGGGGTCTTCACCCTGCTGCCCGGGGATGTGGTGCTCACCGGCACCCCGGCGGGGGTCGGAGTGCTGCAGCCGGGGGATGAGCTGCAACTGAGCCTG